>CAZANH010000345.1:0-4734 GCA_964486515.1 uncultured Eubacteriales bacterium | reverse complement strand
TTAATGAAGATCCTCTAGAGGTTGAAAATCTGGCTAATAATGAGAATTGCGAAAAGATCAAGCTTGACCTGAAAAACAGGCTCTTTAACTGGAGCCTGTCCCAGCCATTTATGCCATATTATGAAGAGGATAATATAGTATAATGGTAAGGGTGCGATAGTGCAGCAGAAAAAGTGTCTCATGGAAACTGTAATCCTGCACTCAATATGGCAGAATAAACAACCACGGTTTTTATTTAACCATAACAATGTCAAACATTGAAACACTTGAAAAAGCCCTGGAAGATATAGTTCTTAGCTGTGTATCTTCTTAAATTCGCGGGGAGTCATTTTCAAATGCTTTTTAAATACATGATTAAAGAACTTCACATCTCTGTATCCCACAAGCTCTGCGATTTCCGATATCTTTTTTTCGGTATTCGAAATCAGCCTGCAGCTTTGCTCTATTCTTTTTTTCTGCAAATACTCATTAAATGAAATGCCCATGTCATTCTTAAACTTTTTACTGATATATGGAAGGCTGTAATTCAGCTTACTGCTTATCCGGGTCAGTGTTATGGGCTTCATGTAATTCTCTTCTACGCAATCAATGATATATCTGCTGTAATCATTGTACAGTTTGCCGGCATCATTTTTACTGATTCTTCTCATAGTACTTATAATTATCTCAATTAAATAGCAGCGCATCATTTCAACATAGCCCGAATTCTTTTTACCAAACTCGTATTGCATTTTTTCAATAAGGTTAAGTATTAACTGGTCATCATCATGGAATATGAAATCCGTAGGAATCCTTTCAAGCATTTTGTAGCTGAACCGTATCAGGTAATGGTTGATTAGGTCCTGGAAGCTTCGGCACCCCATCTGTGTTTTGTCAATCATTTCAGGTTTGAAAAGAACATTAATTATTTCAAACCTTATATTGTTGATCGAACTGTATTTATGATAAGCCCCATAGTCTATTATAAAATAATCTCCTTTTTCAACGGTCGTTTCCGAATCATTCAGTCTGTGCAATGCTTTTCCCTTCGTTACATATACCATCTCAAGGAAATCATGCTTATGCAGTTTACTATCCCTTTGCTCAAGAGCCATAAGATTTATCTGCTCGTTTCCAAAAAAATGATTACTCATGTTAAATTCACCCCTTAAACTGTAAAATTACTCTGTTTTTTTATTATAATCACTGTGCTATCATTAAGTCAAATAATATTAAGGTATAAGGTGGTCTTGTATATGTTGTATCCTAAAAACATGAGTGAAACACTTAATAAGAATCTGTTCAAAAACCCTACCAGTGAGTACAGGGGTACTCCGTTCTGGGCATGGAACTGCAAGCTTAATAAAAGGCTTCTTGAAACTCAAATCGAGTATTTGAAGGAAATGGGATTTGGCGGTTTTCACATGCATTCAAGAACAGGCATGGCAACAGCGTATCTAAGTGATGAATATATGGAGCTTGTGAAAACATGTATTGATAAGGCAGAAAAAGAAGAAATGCTGGCATGGCTTTATGATGAGGACAGGTGGCCTTCCGGTGCGGCAGGTGGTCTGGTTACAAGGGAGCCTGAATATAGAGTCAGGAAGCTTCTTTTTACCCGGAATGAAATAAAAAACTGCGTACCAAAGGAGTCTGCAGTCGAAACCGGTGAACCGTACTTTGTTGCCTGCTATGATATAATATTGAATGAAAATGGCGAGCTAAAAAGCTACAGCAGTATTGAGCCCGGAGATAAGCCAGAGGGTGAAAAATGGTTTGCCTTTTCCTTGACAAATAAGCCCAATCCATGGTTCAACAACCAGACCTATGTAGATACACTTAGCAAAACAGCAATAGACAAATTTATAGAAATCACTTATGAAACATATAAAAAAGCAATCGGTGACAGCTTTGGAACAACTGCTCCCGCCATATTTACAGATGAGCCCCAATTTGAAAGAAAAACAACACTTGGTTTTGCAGCAGAAAAAACGGATGTAACACTGCCATGGACCAATGATATTATTCAAACCTATGCCAACGCATATGGTTGTGAATTGCTTGAAACCCTGCCGGAGCTTATCTGGGAGCTTCAGGGGGGTAGAATTTCAAAAGCGAGATACCTATACCACGACCATGTAACTGAAAGGTTCGCATCCGCGTTTGCGGATAACTGCGGGAAATGGTGTGAAGAAAACAATCTTATGCTGACAGGACATATGATGGAAGAGCCTACACTAGAGAGCCAGACAGCAATAATCGGTGAGGCAATGCGCTCATACCGCTCGTTCCAGCTTCCTGGCATAGACATGCTTTGCGACAGGATAGAGTTTACAACTGCAAAGCAGGCACAATCAGCGACACATCAATATGGAAGAGACGGCGTACTTTCTGAACTCTACGGCGTTACCAACTGGGATTTTGATTTCAGAGGGCACAAATTCCAGGGTGACTGGCAAGCCGCACTCGGAGTCACTGTGAGGGTACCGCATCTGTCATGGGTATCAATGGCAGGAGAGGCCAAGCGAGACTACCCTGCTTCCATAAGCTATCAATCGCCTTGGTATAAGGAATACCCATATGTCGAAGACCATTTTGCCCGTGTAAACACTGCATTGACAAGAGGAAAGCCCGTCGTTAAGGTTGGCGTGATACATCCTATTGAAAGCTACTGGCTTCACTGGGGACCTAAGCAAAACACCAATGCTGTCAGGAAACAGCTTGACGAGAACTTTCAAAACATAACGGAATGGCTGCTGTTTGGACAAATTGATTTTGACTTTATCTGTGAATCACTGCTGCCTGATTTGTGCAAGGAAGCCTCATATCCACTGCAGGTAGGTGAAATGCAATATAGTACTATTATAGTGCCCGCCTGTGAGACACTCAGGCAAACTACACTTGACCGGCTGACAGCCTTTAAGAAAAACGGGGGCAATCTTATATATGCCGGGGAATGTCCAAGGTATATTGATGCGGTATTATCTGATGATGCATTCGGGTTGTATAATGAATCTGTAAAGGTAAATTTTGATCAGGAAAGCATACTGGCAGCATCGGACAGTGAAAGAATCATAGAAATAAGAAACAGCGACGGAACTCTGACTGACAATTTGATTTATCAGATGCGTGAAGATGGTGAATTCAAATGGCTATTTATTGCTCATGGAACTAAAACAGAGCATGTTGACGCAGTCAAACCTCAAAATATAATAATGAGAATATCAGGAGAATATACACCTATCCTGTATGACACTTTGACAGGAGAAGTTAAAGAGATTGATTACAGAATAGAAAACGCTAATACATTGATAGATACTGAGCTTAATTGCCACGACAGCATACTGCTGAAGCTGGAAAAGTACCGTAGAGAACTTCAGGCTTACAAAACCTCCGATAAAATGAAGCCTGCCCCGATTAAGGAAATCGACTTCAGAAACAAGGTTTCATATGAGCGCTGCGAGCCCAATGTTTTACTGCTTGACACCGCACGGTATGCCTTTAACGGTGGAGACTTCAACAATAAGGAAGAAGAAATCCTGAAAATTGATAACATTCTAAGAGACAAGATGGGTTGGCCGTCGAGGCAAACCCGTGTTGCACAGCCCTGGACGATGGAAGAGGAAACCATCAGGCATCATGTCACTCTTAAATTCACTATCAACAGTGAAATCAAGGTTGAAAACCCGGTTTTGGCCATTGAAGGTGTGGAAAAACTTGAAATTACTCTTAACAACGTGAATGTTGAAAATAAAATCACGGGTTATTATGTGGACGAGTCGATAAAAACCTTAAACCTGCCTGCACTGGAATGCGGCAAAAATATTTTAACTGTTAAAATTCCTTATGGGAAAACCACAAATGTTGAATACTGCTATATATTAGGTGACTTCAATGTAAAGGTTGAAGGTTGTGAAAAGACCATCATCGAATTAACAGACAGGATCGGTTTCTCCTCTGTTACGAATCAAGGGCTGCCGTTTTATGGCGGAAACATAATTTACAGGACTGAGATTGAAACCGGTGACTGCAGACTTGTGATTAAAGCAAACAATTACAGGGGTGCTATGATAGCAGTTTCAATCGACGGAAGACGAACCGGTATTATTGCATATGCTCCATATAAACTAACTGTTGACAATGTAAAAACCGGTAAACACACAATTGAATTCACACTCTTTGGAAACCGCTATAATACTTTTGCCGCACTTCACAACGCCGATACCGCCAATGCCTGGCATGGACCAGCTGCCTGGAGAAGCTCCGGCGACGCATGGTGCTATGAATACAAATTGAAGGATACGGGAATCATGACAAGCCCGATTATAGAAATTTATGGATAAAATACTTAATAATAACCCTGTTGGACAACCAGATATGGCTTGTTGATCTTTCTGTTTTCAGGCATTTTTGTTCATAGCCATGCCGGGACTTATATATTATTTATGAGTTCCATTTCAATATTTCATAGCTTTATCAGTGACTGTTAAAGTACCCCCTTATATACCAATTAAATCATAGTTATTACATGAAATTCTTGTATTACTATTCGCATCCCCTTCTTAGCTCGAAGAATATTTTTCTGAAAGATATTTCTTCAAATAATATATAAGGGGGCCTGAACAGTACTGAAAGAGTTATATTTAAACAAGTTAACTATAATGATTTAAACCTAAGGACAAAAGACATAGGTGAGATGGATGAAACGGAACAGGACAAAAGATATGAAAATTTCCATCATGGATTGTTTCTTGG
>CAZANH010000344.1:0-1537 GCA_964486515.1 uncultured Eubacteriales bacterium | reverse complement strand
ATCATTATATTCCTCAGTTTTATCTTAGAAATTGGAGTCATGTTGGTAATAGTATTTTTGTCTATAGCTTGCTTGCATCTTCTTTAAAAAGATGCCCTATAAAGGGAACGAGTCAATCATATTAAGTTATGCAATGGATTGGTACGTTCGTGGAAGAACATCAAATAATATTTTTTTACGGTTTTTAAGTTATTATATATCGCTTGAAAGTGTTGCATCAGCAATTATTGAAGGTGATGCTGATATCAACCTTGGATTTCTAAGTATTTGCTATCCCATTCATATTCATAATCATACCCGCTCATAATTTAATTCCTTTTTCGGTTGATAGTCCGCAAGGATGCACCTTTTCATTTCCTGAAAAGAAACATCCCCACGCAGTACAGCCGCATATTCTCTTTATCGACTTCGGTCAACGGCATTCCTTCCATTGCCATTGTTCCGTTTACTTCCCGGATTTTTTGTTTAATATCGTGCATAATAACACCTACTTTCCATGCTTATATTATACTATATTTTCATCTTACTGCTCAATATCGTTTATGCTTATAAACCAATTTTTCTGCTCTATCAATATACTCATATCTCCTTGGATGGGTGACAAAACCAATCGTTAAATATTAGCAAAATGTGTAAATTACTAAGCCTATGTTACCAGGATATATGGAGTAATGCCGGTAGGTTCCCACAACTGGTGTAACGCATAAATCGTACATTATGTTAAAAAGTTTGACATATATCGTACGATAATGTATAATTATCGTACGAGGTGAATAAATAATGAACAAAAGTTATAAAAATGCTATTACCGCAACAGAATTGAAAACAAACCTGGGAAAGTACCTGAATTATGCCATTGCCAACCATGAGGTCATCATAACAAAAAACGGGGAAAAAGCCGCAAGGCTCTCACCGTACATAACGGATATCGAAAGATACTTTACAATAAAGGAAGAAGCGCTTGATTACCAGTATGGAGGTAAAAAAGTATCCTACGATGAATTCATGGAAATTTATGAAAAAAGCAATATGAGGTTGGAATTTATAAACGGTGAAATATATCTACTTGCTTCACCTTCCCCTTTTCACCAGGAGATCTCCGGCAGGCTTTTTTTAATGCTTGCTGAATACCTTAAAGGTAAAAAATGCAAGGCTTTTTATGCGCCTTTTGATGTCCATTTTAATAAAAAGGGCTTCAAGGAACCGGATGTCATGCAACCTGATCTCTTTGTCGCCTGTGACCTGGAGGATACGGTCAATGAAAAAGGCCGGTACATGGGTACGCCTTCCCTTGTAATCGAGATTCTATCCCCGGATTCAAGGTCAAAAGACATGGTTGATAAACTGAATACATATATGATATCAGCCGTCAGGGAATACTGGGTTATTGATCCAAAGAAAAAAAATATCATGTTGTATGGTTTCAAGGAATTAGAAGTGGACGAATTCAGTAATTTCAATATACCGGACATCCTTGTGTCATACTTTTTTGAAGGATTGAAGATTGACCTGTCGGAAGTTTTCCGTCCCTGATATA
>CAZANH010000343.1:0-10007 GCA_964486515.1 uncultured Eubacteriales bacterium | reverse complement strand
ACAATTGGGTACCACCTTTAAGGAAACAGCTTATAAAAAAACTATCGGACAAAGGGGGTAATCCACTTTTTGAAAAGGGCCCTCACAAATTATTTCTTGTTATGGAAAATAAAAAAGCAGTAGGGAGGGTATTAACGGGTATCAATGAAAGGCTGAACAGGAAAACGGATAAAAAAGAGGGTTATATCAGCCTGTTTGAATCAATCAGGGACAAAAGAGTTTCCAAACTGCTTTTTGATAAGGCTGCCGATTGGCTAAAGTCAAAAGGGATGAAAAGTATAGTCGGACCGGTTTCACCAACGGATGGAGATGATTCAAAGGGGATTTTGATAGATGGTTTTAACGGTCCTCCTGTATTGATGAATTCCTATAACCCCAAGTATTATGTTCAGTTTTTTGAAGACTATGAGTTCAGAAAATATATGGACCTATACGCCTATTATCTCAATGTTGAAGAAATGGATGTCGAAAGGTTTGGACGTGTTGTTGAATATGCCATGAACAGATATGAATTCCGTATTGACAGGTTTAATAAAAAGAATCTGGAAAAGGAAGCAAGTGACATAAAATCAATATTGGATGTTTCAATGCCTGGAACATGGGAACATCTTACACCTCCTTCCATGGAGGAAATACAAGCACAAATCAAACTTTTAACAAGCATCATGGACGAGGATCTGGTATATATTGCAAGAGTGGGTAATAAACCGATTGGCCTTGTGGTCGCCTTGCCTGATTACAACCAAGTCTTAAAAAAATTAAACGGGCGTTTATTTCCTACGGGTATCTTTAAGTATTTGTGGTATAAAAGGAAAATTGATGGTGGAAGGGTATTCATGCAGTTTGTAATACCGGAATTCAGAAACAGGGCAGTAAATGGTGCGATATTTCACAGGCTTATGATTGAGTCAAAAAAGAAGGGTTACACTCACGGCGAGGGCTCATGTATAGCCGAAATGAATACCGAATCGATTAGAAGTGTGGAAGGGGCAGGGGGAAAGCTTTACCGAACATACAGATTATTCAGGAAGGATATTTAAACCAAGTATATTATTGTCTTTCAAAAGTTACCGGGCATTTTCTTGATTACAAATACTGTGAAGGAAAGTGGCCTGTATACTTCTTAAATACATAGTAGAAATAATCAGGATTTTCGAATCCTACCTTTTCTGAAATCTGACGTGCATTCATGGATGTGTTTTTTAACAGTTCCCGGGCCTTTTCGATACGCATCTGGTTTATATAGTCATTAAAACATACTCCCGTTTCCTTTTTGATAAGCTGTCCCAGATATCCTGCGCTTCTATTGAAACGGGATGAAAGTGTCTTGAGAGACATCGGCTCAGAATAATTTTTTTTTATATGGTCAAGCAGTTTGGAAACAAGCTTTTCATTTTTAGACTCATTGCTTTTCAACTTCAATATAATAAGATTTGAAAGGTGTTCAAGCCATAATACGGATTTTAAAACAGAGATCTGGTTGAACAAACGTTTATAAAGGTACTCATAACTATCAAAAAGTTTCGTAATGAGGAGGTCATTTTCTCTTACGATTCTGAGGAGTACTGCTATGATTTCAAGGAGAAAGCCATTGAGTTGTTCACTTGGAATATGTTTTGAGTGAATAATCTTATTAAAAAGGTTCTCAAAAAACTTTTCCACATCTTTTGAATCATATGACAATATCGACAAAAACAAATCATAGGGATCTATGCTTTCAAGAGAGATATCCTCCGATGTAAAGTCATCAATGTTATCTTTTGTAATAATATTAACAGGCAAGTACCTTATAGGTTCAATAAGCAGCCCTTCAAACCAGTCTGCAGCAAGCTTGAAGGAAGTAGCTGCATCAATTGAAGCCGACTGATAAGTAATTGCATGCAGAGTACCCTTTTTGACACAATCAAGCCCGTATTCACTGCTACCCGCAGAAACCCTTACAATATCATGCCTGTGGGTTTTATCTATGGCTTCGTTAATACCCATTTGAACATAACAGTCATCTGCGCTTACGATTCCTTTAAGATTTTTCCCGTATTGTTTTATCCAATCCATTACTATATTCTTAGTTTCATTTTTATCTTCAATGTTCACGGAATTCATATCAAGTAAATTCATATCAGGCGCAATTTTTTTAAGTTCCGTGATAACTGAATATGTCCTGGCATAATAAGAAGAGGTACCGGGCATATGCCTTATGATACAGTATCCCCCCTCAAAATTTAAAATTTCGGCTAATTTTCTTGAAAGAAGGCGGAACTGATACCAATCGTCAGGTCCCGACCATGCAACGATATATTTGAACCCTTCATCCTGAGGCAAAAAATTTCCGGCAATTACCGGAACGCCATGTGAATTTACTTTTTTATACAATTCTGTACTCAATTCCAGGTTTACAGGCAGAATAACCATCATATCAGGAGGGTTTCTTATGGATTTTTCGACATGGAATTTTTGAAGCGAATAATCCCAATTTGCATTAAATGTTGTTAATTTTACATCATAAGCTTTTGCAAGGTCATAAAGAGTAACTGCATATTCATCAATGTATGGATGATTTCCCGGTAAAAAATAATGAATGTTTTTATTTTTAATACCGTCCAGAGGAGACTTTGGAATATTTACTTTTTCAACATGCCAGCCTGCATATTCAAAGTCATACCAGTAGTCGGCATCGTCCTTGTCAGGTGACAACATATTTGTTGGCCTTTCAGGGATAAATTTTCTTAATCTGCTCCAGTTTGAATCTTTTTCCAAAGTAGACTTTTTGTCCATAGTACAACCACCTGTTTCATTTTTATATAATTGCCTTTCCAATGCCTTTTTCGCAGTATTCTGAATACTGCTTACTCAATATTATATATCAACAGCCCAATTATTAAAATAGTCATGATTTTTGATGCCGTATTTGCAATTATTAATGTTGAATTGATACAGGGTATATGAAAGAATTGTATTATAACGTATCCAGACTGCTTGCGATACTTGTTTTAAATTGTAAATACAGGAGTTGGTAAAATGGAAAGATCTGAAAACTGCAAGCTGAAACTTGAAAGAATGAACAAATCCTTAAATCATGAGGAGGGTGACAGAATTCCAATAAGCGATTTTTTCTGGGGGAGTTTTTTGAAACGCTGGCGTGAAGAATTGGGGCTTTCGCATGATACGGATATTTACAGGTATTATGACCTTGATTATTATGTCACTGTTCCAAACATGGATCCCCATATAAAGGACTTTGAAATACTTAAGGAGAATGAGGAAGAAACGATAGTTAAAACAGGATTTGAAGCTACGATAAGAAAAAAATATGATTATCCCATGCCTGAATATGCTGACTTTGATATTAATACCATAGAAAAGATGGAGAATTTTGAATTTGATGACCCATGGGACGACAGAAGGTATTTTAATGGAGGGGATAATCAGGTAGCTGGTGTTGGTGATGGTTATGCCAGAAATCTTCCGGCCTGGATTGATACCGTAAAAGGATTATACCCTGATATCCCGGTATATGGAAGCATCTGTGAGGGCCATGAATTTCTTTGGAGGGTTATTGGAACAAATAATGTCCTTTTGTGGGCAGGTTTGTATCCGGAAGAACTTGGAAAATTCATAAGGCGTATTCACAGCTTTGTTGCAGAGGTGACAAGGGCACAGATAAAAGCAGCTGATGGCATGCTCGCGGGAATGTATATCTGGGGTGATGTCGCTTACAGAAAAGACTTGTTTTTCAATCCTGATTTCTGGAGAAAATATTTTAAGCCCTGTGTAAAGGAATTGGTGGATATATGCCATTCATATGGAATTCCTGCTATTTACCATGGATGTGGAAATCCAAAAAAGATACTTGATGATTTTATAGAAATAGGGATTGATTCGTATAATCCCCTTGAAGCAAAGGCAGGACTTGATGTTATTCAATTAAGGCAAAAATATGGACACAAGTTGGGGTTCTGCGGCAATATGGACGTAACGGAATGGTCATCTCAAAACAAGGACGAATTAAAAGCAACTGTTCTAAGAAAACTTAATGCCGCTAAAGGAGGAGGATATATATTCCAGTCGGATCACTCCGTACCAAGCAATATTTCAGGAGAAAATTATGATTATGTATTCAATCTTGTAAAAAAGTACGGCAAATACCCGCTAAACCTGGGAGAATATGATATTGCCTTATAAAAATATTCTTCGAGCTAAGAGGGGATTGCGATTAGTAACTTCTTAAGCGTTTAGAGTGTTTATCAAATTACCTTTTCGGTTGCAGTAGGAGGCTGTGGTGTGATATTATGGTGATAAAGAAGAGTATATCTGAGAGGAGGTTTATGGAAGTCTTTGATGGAATATAAACAATACCATTCCAATTTTGTTTCAGGTTTGATGATTAATGAAACCTTCGGCAGATACAGGATTTCGTGCAAAGCAGGGGTTTATTGCGTATTTGGAGTAGAACAGATTTCCAATCAGCGGCATGCCCACGATTGTTACGAATTGTGCGTAATCACTTCAGGCAGCGGCAAATATATACACGATGACAGGGAATATTTAATAAACAAGGGAGATGTGATTATTGCCGACCCTGGAATCGCCCATGAGATACAATGTACAAATACTCAGGATATGAGACTTTTATATATATTTATTGATATATCGGAGAATAAACCGCTGACAATGGTTAAATCAATTGAAGACAAATTGATTCATGGTTTCAAATCAGGCCACAGTGCTTTGGCACCTTCTAAAACATATATACTATCATACCTTGATTTTATCGAAAGCTACGGTATACGCCGCGGAAACCGGAATTTTGGAACGTATAACGCATTAAAACAGCTTGTTTTAGAAAGCCTGGCTGTTTTATCGTATGAGACTTCAATATTAAACAATGGAATTATAACGCAAAACGCATTTGAAAGGGCGCTGGATTATATAGATGAAAACCTGCATAAAAAGATACTTGTCAGGGATATTGCCTTAGAAACCCATATTTCACAACGAAATCTTGAATATATTTTTCGGAAGAATTTAGGGAAAACGGTAAAAGAATACATCTGCGAAAAAAAGATTGACCTGGCATGCCACTATCTGTCAATGTATTTTACTGTCAGTGATACAGGTCGTCTTGTTGGCATACCCGACCTGACACAGTTTAGCAGGCTGTTTAAGAAATATAAAGGGATGCCGCCTACACAATACCAGAAAACCATGGTTACATGCAAAAATGGAATGGGCAGGAGAATATAAATTGTACCTTACGCACGTTTTATAACGTTTTATAAAATCTTATAACTTTTACCACGTCTTATCCGTAGAACTCATCTATTGCTTCAAACATTGCAACGATATTTTGCGGCGGTACATCAGGCATAATGTTATGAATTGTATTGAAAACAAATCCGCCTCCCGGTCCAAATGTTTCAAGCCTCATTTTTACATCATCCTTTACCTGTTCAGTGGTACCAAGGTTAAGTACCGTGCGGGTATCACTCCCACCGCCCCAGAATGTGACATCCTTGCCGAATTCTTTTTTAAGTCTCCAGGGCTCCATTTCACGTGTATTTGTCTGAACGGGGTTCAGTATTTCAAATCCGGCATCGATCAAATCGGGTATAAGCCTGTATATGGAACCGCATGAATGCAGGAATGTTATCATGCTGCTGTTCTTCTTAACATAATCACAGAGCATTTTATGCCTGGGCTTGAACAGTTTTCTGTATTTCTCCGGTGCCATAAAAGGACCGCTGTCCATGCCAAGGTCATCTCCGAAACGTATGATATCTACAACATCACCCACAGATTTACACACATTGGACAATGTGTTCAGATGGCATTCCAACAGGGCATCCAGAAGTTTTTCCACTTCTTTTGGTTCGGTATATATATCCATCAGGAAATTGTCAATTCTTCTTAAAAACGTTCCCCATTCGAAGAGATTGCATCCTGCGACAATCATTAGTGCACGATCGGAGTTGTTTTTAAGGTATATGGCTTTTTCACGGAGCTTTTCCCAAAAACCGGGAATTCCGGCATTGTCCCAGGGACTGTGTACAAATGCTTGCCAGGTAACCTTGCCCATAGCTTCGGATATATTCCTATAATTCGTAGGGTAACCGTCCAGATAAGGAAATATTGCCTGGTCAAAGAAAGTTGCCCCCTCAGGCATTCTGCCTACAAGCGTTCCGTCCTGAATATATGCGTTATAACTGCCGTCGCTTTGTTTTACGGGTCGGAAGGAAGCGGGATACTCTCCAAGGCTGCCGTCTGAAAGTGTAATTTCATACCAGTCATCGTTTCCGGTGTTGAACGTACGGCCGACATCCAGGACATCTACCTTGAACATGTCCAATATTTCATCTTCAGGCTGAGCTAACTGTTGTACAACATCATAAATGCGGTTATGCCCACTGTTAATAGACAGGTATTTTTTTAAATTGTTGTATGCTATGGCGGATATCCCTGAACTTGGAGTAGAACCAAGGTCAATAGGCACTCTGTCAGGTTCCTTGTGATTGACGCTGGTTAATATGCGCTCTCTCGAATTCATATGAGTTCATGCTCCTTAAATAAATTTTTTATAACATATTTCTAATCTTAACTTTACAGGATAAAACGATATACTTCAATAACATAAGTCGATAAGTATTTGATAAAAATCGCAAAAAAAAGCACAAGACGATTGCATTATATGGCTGACGTATCAAAAAAAATGGCTGTCATAATTGATATGATAGAAAAGGGATATTATTTTACGATAAACAGAGCAAGGCAGAAGGGAAAAACAACTATTCATGAGCTGTTGTCCAATGAGCTTTCAGATAAATATATGGTAATATCCGCAAGTTTTGAAGGTAGAAGTTCATTGTTTGAGGGTGAACATTCTTTTACATCAAGAATTTTTGATGTTTTTGTTGAGCCTTTTGAAGTTGTTAAACCAAGGACAGCAGAAAGAATTAAAAGTTATAGGGAAAATCTAAAGATTTTTATATCTTGTTATTTGAACAGTATCCCATCGATCTCTTTGTACAATTGTAGGGCTTGTTTCCGGAGAAGGCAAAGCAGATTTTAAAATAGATAAAAGATCATCAACAATAGAAGAAAGCTTTTTAAGTACCCGGCAAAGCCATCCTAACTACTTTTATGCAATGTTTAAGAATTTTACTGGAACATCACCAACAGAATATAAAGGTGGCTACTTAATATAGCATTTTCTCTTTAAGAAGTCTATTAAATTTTTGGTTTTAAAAATATTTTTAAAAAAAGAAGGATTTTTAAATTATTTATAGAATATAAAGTTATAACGGTACCGATAACGTAAGGATGAATTTTATGGATAAGATTACATTACAGGATATAGCAAATGAACTTGGAATATCAAAAGGAACCGTGGACAGGGCAGTCCACAATAGACCTGATGTAAGCATTGAAACAAAAAAGAAGGTTTTGGAGTTAATTGAAAAATATAATTATAAACCTGATAAAGCAGCACGATCACTATCTCTGAAATCAAAGAAAACGAGGATAGGCATTATATGTCAGAACAATCCCGCATTCTTCTGGGACTGTATCAAGAAGGGCATAAATGCGGCCGGAGATGAAATCAGTGATTTTGGAATACAGCTAATTTATAAAGAACTTAAAAATGGCAGGAATTCAGATGATATTATGAGTAAGATTGACGAACTCCTTGAAGAAAAGGTTAATGCAGTGATTTTAGTACCCGTTGAGTGCAATAATTTAAGGGAAAAAATAAAAGGGCTGGTCAGTGAAAATATTGCCGTTGCTACACTTAATGATGATATAACAGAATCAGGCCGGATTTTCTATGTAGGGCCCCAAATTAAGCAAAGCGGAAGAATAGCGGGGGAACTCACAGCCAAATTTCTCAGCGGAAAGGGAAGGGCAATTACCATAAATATAGGTCTAGAGTCGCTTGAATATCGTCAAAGGCTGGAAGGTTTTAATGAGATTTTAAATGAAAGATATAAAGATATACACATTATTGCCAACTATACTTTTAATTATGAAATGATGGGCAGCAACAACAGCAGCAGCATTATAAAGAGCATACTGGAAAATTCAGGTGATATGGATGCTATTTACGACATTGATGGCGCATTTTTGTATAACATAGGATTGATTGTAAAAAGCATTAAAAATTTAAAGGATGTCAAATTAATTGGTCATGAAATATCGGACAATGTAAGGAAATTGATTAATGATGGCACAATACATGCGTGTATAAGCCAGGACCCATATTCTCAGGGATATTATGCAGTAAAGTTCATATTTGATTATCTTATGGACGGAAAGAGACCTGAATTTGATCGCATGTTTACAAGACTGGATGTGATTTTAAGGGAGAATATGTGCTGTAAAGGCAACATTATCAATCCTTTTTATACTGCATAAAGGCTATGGTCCGATTTTGCAGTTAATATGAGTTATTTAATGGTACGATGAACCGTTACCGATACCGCATTTTTATTAATAATTTTGAAAGGAGTATGTTATGAATAAACCAAAAATCGGCCTTTTACCCTTGTACGTTGAATTATATGACAGGTTTTGGCCTGATATGAGAACTCGTATTAACAGTTTCCATGAAATCATCGTAAATGAGTTTAAAAACAAAAACCTTGACGTTGTTACTGTCCCTCCATGCAGGATAAAGTCAGAATTTGAAGAGGCAGTAAAACTGTTTGAGAATAAAAACACAGATGCTGTTGTTACACTGCATCTTGCTTATTCTCCATCATTGGAATCTTCAAAGGTACTAGTTTCCACAAAAATTCCGGTTATTATCCTGGATACAACCAGTGCTTATGATTTCAGTTTTACGCAGGAGGAGGGTGAGATATTATATAATCACGGTATCCATGGCGTTCAGGATTTATGCAGTGTGCTCAGGCGCAGCGGTAAGAAATTTTTTATTGAAGCCGGACATTGGAAAGAGTCTGATGTGCTTGATAGAGTTGTATCTGATGTTTTTGCTTCGAGGACAGCCGGGTTTATGCGTAATGCCCGGGTGGGAAGATTTGGCGGGGCATTCCATGGTATGGGAGATTTTGACGTATCTCCTGAAATTCTTCAATCTACAATCGGGATTAAGACAATTGAATATGATTTTAATCTATTAGGCAAATTAGTTGAAGAAATAAGCCCCAAGGAAATTGATGATGAAATTTCCTATAACATCAAGAATTTTTCAGCAAACGGAGTAGATAAGGAAAACCTCAGGCAGTCGGCAATTGCTTGTCTTGCTGTACGCAGATGGATTGAAAGGGAAAAGCTTTCGGCTTTTACTGTTAATTTCCTTGCGGTAGATAATAGCTCGGGGCTTTCATGCATGCCTTTCCTTGAAGCCGGTAAGGCAATGGGCCGGGGTATAGGTTATGCAGGTGAGGGGGACATATTGACTGCGGCACTTGTAGGAGCATTGGCATCAGTATATCCTGAAACATCCTTCACTGAAATGTTCTGTCCTGACTGGAAGAATAACACCATATTTTTGAGTCATATGGGAGAGATGAATATTAATCTTACCGCAGGACGCCCAAGACTTGCTGTAAAGGATTTTCCATTTACCGATGCGTCCAATCCCGTTGTTGCGTATGGAAGATTCAAACCGGGCAAAGCATCATTTGTAAACCTGGCGCCTAATATGGATAATACATACACACTTATCGTCTCACCAGTGGAAATGCTAGACATAGACGGGGAAGACAGGATGAAGGAGAGTATCCATGGATGGTTCAGGCCTTCCATATATATTTCTGACTTTCTCGAAGCATATAGCAGGGCTGGAGGAACTCATCATGCTGCGCTGGTATACGGTGATAAGACAGAAGAAATAGCTAAATTTGGCGAACTTATGGGTTGGAATATTGTTAAAATAAAATGATAGGCTGTAAAATGATACACACAAATTTTAAAAACAGGATGTATTGTAAAGGAGGTTAAAAAATGAGAAGTCTTTTTGAAGTAAAGCTGTCAGATACTTTGTTTTA
>CAZANH010000342.1:0-6415 GCA_964486515.1 uncultured Eubacteriales bacterium | reverse complement strand
TGAACACAATTGGCCAAGGAAGCCTGTTTGGGGTTATGTTAACGAAGCAGACCCATATGTGATGGAAATGCAGATAAATGCCGCAGCGGACCATGGTATAAATGTATTCATCTATGACTGGTACTGGTACGACAGGCGGCCGTTTCTGGAGAACTGCCTCAATGACGGTTATCTGAAAGCAAGGAACAATGACAGGGTTAGATTCTATCTGATGTGGGCAAACCACAATGTCAATCATACCTGGGATATTAGGCTTTCTCATATGCAGGACAATATAATATGGGATGCGGCTGTTAATCGCAGCGAATTTGAAAAAATAGCTGACCGGCTTATAGATAAATATTTTAAGCATCCGTTCTACTATACCATAGATGGTAAACCTGTATTTATGATATATGACCTGGCGACTCTCATGAGGGGGCTTGGAGGGGCAGAGGCTGTAAAAGATGCGTTTTCATGGTTCAGGAACCGGGTTGTTGATGCAGGGCTGCCGGGTCTGCATCTTCAGATGACCATGTGGGGTGAAAGAAACTTCAATCTAAGCGGGGTTGACGGCGGTGCGACAACTACAACCGGAGAGATTGTCAAATATCTGGGCTTTGACAGCATTACCCATTATCAGTTTATACACTTTACCGATATAGACCGGGACTATAATGAAATTATTACCGATGTGGTCAAGGAATGGGACAGAATTGACGCAAATTATATCATTCCGTATTTTCCGCACATATCCCTTGGATGGGACAACAATCCAAGGTTTAAGGAATTCCGGCAGGGTATTGTGAAAAACAACACACCTCAAAACGTAAAAAATGCTTTGATAAAAGCCAGGGAATATGCGGATGCCCATCCGGAGCAGCAACCCCTCATAACAATAAACAGCTGGAATGAATGGACAGAATCCAGTTATCTGCAGCCTGATGACCTTTACGGGTATGGATATCTGCATGCTGTAAAAAATGTATTCGGCAGTTGAAATAAGGAATTAGCTACAGGTATATTAAGCTTAAATAAGTTTTTAGTTTCTATACTTATACGGTCATTGTTACAATGATTAAAAGGTCTGTTTAAACAGCAGACATACATGTATATTTTCAACTCAATCTCTTAAACAGCTTGGAGGTAAACACGTGCTATTATTGGTAATGTGGGGTGAAAGAAATTTCAATCTATGCTGGGTTTTTATAACTTTACCGATATAGACCGGGACTATAGTGATTTTCGTATTAAACTATTTATTATCAGTACATACATGAATGCATAAAAAAATATCTTTCATGATTAAACGAGCTTACTATCTCCAATTTTATTGGGATACTGTGTTCCCACTTTCTTTTATATATTTTTTTAGTTATATTAAGGAGTAAAAACTCCCCCCGTTACAATTCTTTCATATAAACCGGAAGCTATAAGCTTTGATTCCTTGCTTTTCACTGAATCATCAAACAGAAGCTGTTCTTCATTCAACTCTTCAATTTCTGATATCCTATTCTCAATATAGTCCTCCAAACGGAGCTTAGCTGTCATAAGCCTCGATAGAATACCGCCGTATCTGATGTCTAAAACTTCCCAGCCAAAAGGCTTGTATGTTTTTAGCCATTGTTCACTGTGAGCTTTTTTGAGTGTTATAATCCTTTCATATAATTCAGGTATTTCCATTTCTGCAATCTCTTTAAGCTTACCCTTATCTTTGTTATGATAACTTCTTCTTATGCGTATTCCTAAATCTCCTTTTATTTCCAATACAGAACATAGCTTCATATGCAGATCAAACAGAAAGCCCCACTGCTTATTTGTTTTTGATATTCTATCAAGCTTCCTGCCAAGATTCTTGTAATATTTAAAGGTATCTATGTTTTCTATATGCTTATCAAATAAACCCAGTAAAACATCTTGATAGAGCATATATTTGGACGGATTTTCAAAACCTTCTTTAGATTGCATATCAGGTATGTCAATTTTGCCCAAGACAAGAAAATCATCCATGGAAGCTCCTGCGCAAAATCTGAACCTGTTTTTCAGTTTATTCATATCAAGTTCTTTTGCGTAGCTGTGCTCTGCATACAATTGCATACCAAGTAAACCATTGAAATAATTACTTTCAGAACCGTCATCTCCAAACATTGCAGCAAAAACATCTTTAATTCCTTCATTTTTACAGACATTCAAACCGGCATTTGAAGCTTTAAAACTCATTCTATAATTTACGCCCATACCGAGCCAGAGAGCTATGCCACCGCAATAGCCTATTTTATCGCTAAGTTTTTTATTTAATGAAAACATTTTGGAGTAATATTTTTCATCAACATGATGGTAATCCCAATATATAAGTTCCATTTCTTTTTGAACTTTTTCAGCAATATAATTTGGTACATCTTCTGCATCATAAAATACACCTGTTTCGGATGCCATACTTAAATACATATCGCTTGGCACAAGGGGTTTTAACTTAAGCTTTGATGTAATTTTTAATACCTCTTCCAAATGTTTACTCATAATGTCCAGCTTATTTCTATAACCATGAATTTTAAGATATCTACCAAGCCCTATATTATATGCCTCATCGATTCCTATACCTATCCTTCTTGTCCTGAGGGGACTCATCACTGCTTTTATCATTTCTTCTATAAAGTCATATGTTTTCTTACTGCCCGCAAGCAATATGTCATCTGTATCTTTTAATTCATGAGCACAATTCCATTTTAAAGCCTGTTTCAAGTGACCTAACACCTGTATATACGGTACTATTTCAATCCCAAAGGCCTCAGCATATTTATCACATTCGTTAAGCTCTTCAAAGGAATATCTGCCCCGCATATATCCGAAGTACGGTCTACTTTTTATTTCAAACGTATCTTCCATGTAAAGTATCATTGTATCAAGACCCATAACAGCCATTTTCCTCAAGAATTTTTTAATACTGCTTACCTTCAAAACCGCATTTCTGGAACAGTCAAAAAATATACCGTTTGTCATGAATTGTGGTTCTTCTGTAATTTTGAAATCTGAGCCTTTTACAAGTGCTTCTATAAAAAGTCCCAATGCACGAAAAAAATGTATTTTTCTATTATATATTATAACGCCTTTCCCATTTATAAATGAAACTTCAATGTTGCTCTTGCTTTTTGATACTTCTACAGGGAAACCTTGTTTAGACAGTTCGAATTCAAATTCATTTGCAAATATGCTAATGCCTTTCAATAAATCCGAAAGATCTCCTCTAAAATTTAACTTCATAACGTACCTCCCTCATTCAAATGCTCTCTAAAAAATCCGTACATACTTCGAATTCCTGCATCATTAAAACACTTTATTAAAGCGATTAAATAAGCTTGTAATAAAATTATAAAAAAGTTTTTTACATTTGTCAAGTTTTAGTTAATCAATTTTTAAATTAAAAATTTGGTAATTGTAATTATTCAGGTACCCATGACTATATTTGATACGCTTAATACTAAAAACAATTTAAATAAAATATGTAGAAACTAAAAGTAGTATTTACAAAATAATTTTATTGGTTTATAATAAAGTATGTCTTATTAAGAGTTATTTAAAAAGTAAAATGTATTTATGCAATTTAAGTATGAGAGGATGAATTATATTGGGTACTTTAAATAATGGTTATATTAAAAAAATAAATCAGGAATTAATAATAAATGAAATAAGAAATCGAGGAGTCATATCTCGCGTAAATTTGGCCGAATTATTACATTTAAGTATTCCTGGCGTTTCAAAAAACGTAAAACAGCTTGTAAACAGAAATATTCTAATTGAAATGGGTGAAGGTGAGTCGATTGGAGGTCGAAGACCCAAGCTTTATTCACTTAACTCCAATTACAGATTTATTGTAGGTGTTGATTTCAGTTCTGAGGTAATAAGAATAGCATTGGTAAATATGGATGGAAATATTTTAGAATTGAATAATCTGTCAAGAACCAAAAAAAGGATTAATATACAGACAATAAAAAAAATGAAAGATAAAATCAATGAGATGTTATCTAGAAACAAGGTTTTGAATAATCAGATTTCTGTCATAGTAATGGGCATGCAGGGCATTGTTAATGAAGTTACCGGTGAAATAGTAACTTTTAATTGGTTTGAGGATATGCAAAGAATAGATATAAGAAAGATTTTGAAGGACGATTTTGAAACTGAAGTTATTATTAAGAACGATATTAATTTAGCAGCAATTGGGGAATGTCATTATGGTGCAGGGAAAGAGTTGAAAGAACTTATAATGATAAATGTGGATACAGGTCTTGGAAGTGGTATAGTTATAGACCGTAAAATATATGCCGGTAGTAGATTTGCTTCAGGTGAAATAGCTGCTTTCATCACAAACATAAATGATATAGGGCAAGATGATTTTTCAGAATTTCTGGAATACAAGATTTCGATTCCTTCTATTTTAGATAGAATTAAAGATGATGTATTGAAAGGCGAAACAAGTAAGTACTGGAGTAATTATGCGAACAATACTGAGAAGATAGATTATAATAATTTTTTGTTGTCTTTTAAGAATGGAGATTCTTACAGCAAGAAGATAGTAGATATAATTGCAAAGTATTTAAGCTGGTTAATTATTAATATGATTTTAATACTGGATATTGAGGTAGTAGTACTTGGCGGTGAGATAACAAGGCTGGGAACCCCGTTAAAAAACCTGATACAGGATTATATTGCGACTACTATGCCATCACCTTCGCCGCTTACTATAAAGATTGTATTTTCGGAACTCGGGGAGAGGGCAGGTATTTATGGTTCAATTGTTATTGGACTTGAATATTTATATGAACACTTGACTGATAAATAAATTGTTTTAAGGAAGTGGGAGTATGCTTGATTACAAAGAATTTGCAAACAGCCCAGCAGAATATGGAAGTATTCCTTTTTGGGCATGGAATGACAAACTTTATATAGAAGAACTGTATTCACAGCTTGAAAATATGAAAGAACAAAAAATAGGAGGTGCTTTTGTTCATTCAAGAGGAGGGTTATGTGATACATATCTGGGCACTGAATTTATGGATAATTTTAAGAAATGTGTCTCAAAAGCTCAAGAACTGGGTATGAAATTATGGATTTATGATGAAGACCGTTGCCCAAGTGGCACTGCAGGAGGTATGGTTTTAGAACACAATCCTTTATTCAGCATGCATGCTTTGGCCGCCGAGTTGGTTAATTGTAGGAATTATTCAAAAACTGATGATGAAAAGGCAATCTTTTATTTTAAGGATGCAATAGAGAGTAAGGACAGCATGGTTAATAATATTTCAAAACCAGTAATGATTGATAGTGAGCATATTGGCGCATTAAAAGGGCGTGCTGTGGTTTTTAAAGTAAAAGAGGTTCCTAAATTATCAACTTTTAATAATAATCCATATACTGACCTTTGCAATAAAAAAGCAGTTGATTTTTTTATCAATTTAACACATGAAAAATATAAGAATGAAGCAGGAAAGGAATTTGGTAAAACCATTCCGGGAATTTTTACGGATGAACCTACTTTTTGTACAGATGGTGTTATAAAAAATTCTATTGTTTGGCCGAATGATATAGAAAAGGTTTTCATTGAAAAGCACGGTTATAGTATTATTGACCATTTACCAGAATTGTTTTTCGATATTGGGGGTTTTAGAAAAATCAGGTTTGATTTCTGGGATACAGTAACCAATATGTTTCTTGAAGCATTTACACATAATATTTATAATTGGTGTAGCAAAAACGGCCTTATTCTCACAGGACATTTCTATGAACATATTTTTCCCCGGCCGGATTTCACTGGTAATAACATGGCAAACTATATGTATATGCATATTCCAGGAATAGATCTGTTGTTTGATACCGATTATGGACCTAAAGACAACCAGTTTGGGAATATAATGATGGTAAAGGAGGCTTCAAGCGTAGCGAACCAAATGGGCAAGGAGAGAGTTCTGTGTGAAGCTTTCGGTGCTTTGGGGTGGGATATTTCATTTGCGGAAATTAAACGTTTATTTGACTGGCTTGCAGTCTTAGGAGTTAATATGATTTGTCAACATCTTTTTTTATATTCCTTAAGAGGATATAGGAAAAGGGATTTTCCCCCATCTTATTTTCAACAGCCATGGTGGGGCTGTTATAAGTTCATTTCAGATTATATGACAAGGGTATGTTATGTACTTTCACAGGGAGAATACAGTGCGGATATTCTTGTTTTATCTCCTTCGGCATCGGCAATGTCTGAATATGGTGTCTTTTCCCCGAACAGCATGTTGTCAACTATAGAAAAATCAATAAAAAGCACAGTAAGGAATCTTACAGAATGGAAATATCAGTATGATATCGGAGACGACATAATCCTGGGCATGTATGGAAGGGTTGAAGGAAAAAAACTTATCCTGGGTAAAATGAAATATAGTGTTGTTATTGT
>CAZANH010000341.1:0-11533 GCA_964486515.1 uncultured Eubacteriales bacterium | reverse complement strand
CAAAGCAATTACCGATTTTGTTTCCTCTATTGACAAAGAAGTTGTTCTTATGATTGATGAGGTTGATAAAAGCAGTAACAATCAGCTTTTTTTAAGTTTTCTCGGCATGTTGAGAAGTAAATACCTTATGAGAAATGAAGGTGAAGACCATACTTTCCAGAGTGTGATACTGGCGGGAGTGAATAACCAGTATCCCTTAAAAATGTAATACTTATATCAAAAAGCAGTTAAAAAGACAAATACCCTTCGAACAGTGTCACCAGAACAAAGCTTATCATTCCGACGGACACCGCGGCAACAAAGCCTACGACAAGCGGTTTCAGCCCAAGCCTGACAATTTTTTTAACATCGGTACTGAGTCCAACACAGACTATGGCTACGGTAATTATATAGGTTGCCGCCTCTTTGATAAAATTCCAGATATCCACCCACAAAGCATTGTTTTCTCCAAAAGCCATATCCCCAACACTTCTTAACACTCCAAATAGCACATACCCCAGGACAAACACCGGTATATACTGGAGCAACCTTGTCTTTTCCCCATTCTCTCGCCCACTTTTGTTTTTCTTGAACAAATATCCAAGTACAGGTATAACAGCTATCATAAATGTGTTTCTAACAAGTTTCGTAGTAATGGCAATGTCGGCACCAGAAAATCCTGCCGCGGTTTTATGACCCCAAAGCTCATCATAAATAAGTGCGGTGGCTGTTACCTGAGATGTGTCGTGAACAGAAGTCCCAAGGAAAAATCCCGCCTTGATCACATCAAGCTGCAGAACGAGCTCTGCCAGATAAGGATATGCCATAGTCGCAATAAGGCCGAATATCGTTATTGTACCAATTGCATATGCGGTTTCTTCCTCATCAGCTTCAATGGCAGGCGCGGCTGCTAAAATTGCGCTGACTCCGCAGATGGACGTACCAGCTGCTATCAGCGTACCAAGTTTCCTGGATACATTGATTTTTTTAGAAAGCAATAAAGTAATAACGAGAGCTCCCGTGATACATACCACTACAAGTCCCACCGATACCACTCCGATTTTCAGTACCGAAACAATGCTGAGCCTTATACCCATCAGTATAATCCCAAGCCTTAAGACCTTTTTTACTCCAAATTTGATCCCTTCGGTATATGTTTCTGGTATTTTGAACATATTCCTTAATAAAAGGCCTAAAATAATTGCCGTCATTATCGGGTTGAATGGGTTATTGGCTCCACCAATAATATTACCTATAATATTTGACATCATATAGGCCGTAACTGTCAGAATCACCGCCAGTAAAAGCCCGGGCATTTGTTTTTTAAATTTCTCCAATACAGATATATTATTATCCATTTTATTCAACTTTTTTCTCCTTGTTCCGTTTCTGATTTAAAATCCATAATATCTGAGAATAGATCTTCATCTATGGGTATTTTCTCTTCTACAGGCTCTGACACCCAGGTGACATTTAAAAAATGTTTTAAACAGATATTATCTGAGGAAATATTGCCTCCCCAGGTTCCACATCCCAATGTCATAGTAAAAGGCATACCATTGTTCCAGTTTCCTGAGTTGGCATAACACTGTGGCTGGTTAACCATAACCCTGCTTATCCTTGTCTCCATAGCCAGCCTTTGAATATGTTCCGGTTTATTTGAATGGATTCCGCATGAGTGCCCCTTCCCCTGATAATCTGTTATTCCGTTAACCTTTTCAATGGCTTCTTCAAATGTTTCATATCGGTATACAGCTAATACTACTGATAGTTTTTCCCCTGAAAAAGGATATCCCTTCCCGATTCCGGTTTCTTCCACAACAATAAATGTCTTTCCTTCAGGAAGTGATATGCCGGTTAACTCTGCAATCTTTTGGGCGCTTTGCGCGATTACGTCCTTGTTTAAATGACCGTTTATCCACATAACCTGCTCAAGCTTTTGCTTTTCCTCACCACTTGCAAGGTATCCTCCCTGCTGCTTTAATTCCAAAAGCATCTCGTCATATACCTGTCTTTGTATTACAACTGAGTTTTCAGCCGAACAGCTTGTAGCGTAATCAAAAGTCTTGCTGAGCATGATTTTTTCGGCTGCCTCTGAAATATCCGCTGTTTCATCCACTACGACAACCGCGTTCCCTGTCCCCACACCATATGCGGGCGTACCGGAACTGTAAGCCGCCTTCACCATCGGAGTACCACCGGTCGCGACAATGAGGTCACATTGTTTCATTACCTCATTACTGATTTCAAGAGTAGGCTCTTCTACCGTTATGACAAGGTCTTCCGGCGCACCATATTTTTTTAGTGTTTCCCGCATAATATTTGTAACAAGCTGATTTGTTCTTCTCGTCCTTGGGTGGGGAGAAAAAATAATAGCATTGCGTCCTTTCACAGCAAACATTGCTTTCACCACCGGTGTGACTTCAGGATTTGTACAGGGAACCAGAGCGCCTATAACGCCTACTGGCTTTGCAATTTTTGTGATTCCTCTTATTTCTTCCCTTTCAATTATGCCCACGGACTTTTCATCTTTAATATCCCGCAGCACGCCCCTGATTTTCTTAGTTAGCTTGGCATATTTCCCTTCAAAGTTTCCAAACTTTGATTCTTCAACTGCCAACGAAGAAATCCTTGAAACCGTATCCTTTTGGACAATATTCCAAGCAATCGCTGCTGCCAGCCTGTCAACTTCCTGCTGTGAAAATCCTTCGGCAATCTTTTGCGCCGCTCTGGCACGTTCCATCAATTGTTTCACATACTCGTACGCATTTATGTCTCGTTCCATAATCCATCTCCTGTCAAACCATTTCCATGTCCGGGCTTGTTCTCTCACCAAGTCTTTTCATTATAGGTTCCGGAAGTCCATTGTACAAAGACATAAGCTTCCGGTTTATATAATTATTTTCTTCTTCAAACAGACTTCTACCTTTCGTGTCACTTTCAACGATAAACGGGCCAAACCTTTCAACTTCAAAAAACCACATAGCCTGAGCAAGACCCAATTCCTCCTTCCACAGGACATTTTGAACCCGCTTTATCCCACTTCCGTAAATGGCTCCAAGTCCATACCCTACCGTATTTAAATATATTGTTCCATTAGGTTTAAAGATATTTTTGTAAATATCAGGAGGCATCCCCGCTTTACCTATAATTCCCTTAATCCCAAAACGGTGTATTAATTCAGGCATGTATTTCGCAAACCTGAAGCTTGCCGTTGCTGTTACAGATGTAACATTATACTTTCCAGGCGATATTTCACTGACTGCCGGTGAGCAATGAAAGGTAACATTGCTAAGTGATCTGATATCAATATCCGGCTCGTCGCCCTTGTCGAACAATTTGCTGTAGACACCTTCCCTGCCTGTAAAGATAAGTCCGTTTAAATAAACGATATCCCCAATACTTAGTTTGCCAACTACATCGTCTGTCAACGGAAGGTTTATGTGTGTCTCTTTTACGATGCTTTTTTTTAATGAATCCAATTATACCTTCTCCTTCCTGTTATTCTACAGTTTCCCTGCGGTAATATGGGGTGAACCATTTCGGATCATCCCGGTATTCAACCGTATTTTCTTTATATATTCTTGCCGTCATTCTTCTTTGTGAATAGCAAAACTGCTGAATTGATACAGGCATCCCCCCGGTATGTGCGAAAGCGACTTCCATATGCACATCCAGTACACTTTTATCTCCTCTGTACCCCATGGGGCCAAAGCCTGTTTTATTGCCAAGCTCAACCAGTTCTTCCTCCAATTCTGCTATGAGAGGATCAGGATTCCGGTCACCTATTATACGGAGGCATGCCGCTTCTTTTGCCAGTCTTACACAGACATCTTTTGTTCCGCCAACACCAACACCAATAGTCACCGGCTGGCAGCTCATACCTCTTCTGAAGAATTCACTGATAGTATCAAGATAAAATCTTTTGATTCCATCCAGCCCATCTGCGGGAAAAAGCATGCGGTAGTCGCTTCCAAAAAGCCCTCCCTTATGAGTAGTGGTTAAGTCCAGCCAATCCGCTTCAGGCTCAAAACTGTAATCAACTGTTGGAGCATGTGCCCCCACATTGTTGTTATAATCCTTTCTTGTAAGTGGGTGAACCCGGTTAGGACGCAAAGGTATGTCAAAAGTAGCATCAGCAGTAGCCTTCCTGACCATTTTTTCCAGAGCAACCATACCGCCCTCAACCATCGCCTCGTTCCCCACTTTTGCATAAAATCTCGGCAGTCCCGTATCAGAACACATGGGGCGCTGCTCTGCCTCAGCCTTTTTAAAGTTTTCAAGCATCTTCTCAAAAACATACCGTGACAATTTGTTAGATTCATTCCTGTACATCAATTCAATCTTTTTTACTACATCCTGAGGAATATTGCAGGCTGCTTTTCTGTTTAACTGATAAGCTGTCTGGTATATTGTTTTACCTGTAATCAAATAATCTCCACCTTTCAACCTATTATGTCATGTAATTTTATCTTTTTAATTCTGTCTATCTTAAATGGGAACGGATATCCGTTCCCATTTAAGGACCCATTAATTAAAACCCATTAATTACATGAGCAATCATTTTATTCTCTTATCATTAACCTCTTTTTCCCAAACTTCTCCACCATCAGCCTTCCATTTGGCAACAAATGCATCATATTCTTCATCTATATTCCCCATCATAATAAATTTAATTATGTTTTCTATTACATAAGTCCTTAAACTCAAGACATACTTTCCACTATCAAAAACAGGTATGTTACCTGCAGGATTTATTTTTCCCGCTCCTTGTGCTGCATCAGTAATTGCTTGATAAGTGAATTCCATATCCGGGTCTTTTCTGACTCTTGCTACCCATTGTTTTGATGTAAGCTCATCAATATAGGCAGGATTATACCAGTATATATTCTGCCTGAGTTCAAAAAATCTAGGTAATATTGGATAGTATTCTCCATTTTCAATGTAATGGTCTACATCTTCTTCTCCTATCCAAATTTTTGTATTAATTTCAGGATCCATGCATATATTAATCCAATTTACTGCATGTTCAGGATTATTTGAAGTTACACTTATTCCTGTAATTCTGTCAACACCTGAAAAATATGGAGCTGTTTTCGTACCATCCTTGCTTTCCAAAACAGGAAGAAATCCAATATCTTCATTTGTTATATTATATTCTTTTCTTAGTGATTTTACAACGTCCTTCCCATCCTGAGGATATGACATTTTCATAATAGCTTTACCAGATACAAGCTTTTCGTTACAATTTGATCCCTTATTTGCCGAAAACTCTTTATCTATTAATTTTTCCTGATATAGCTTATGCATGAATTTCAAATATTCCTTAAATCCATTTGTTTCAATCAAGTACTTAAGTTTACCATCCACTTCTTTCCACTCATAATCAATGTCGAACGCACTTGCAACAGGAACCAATGGAACCGAAGTATACGCAAATGAACCAGCTTGTGCTGTATCCATTGCAAAAGTAATAGGAATGGCATTTGGAAATTTGTTCTTAACATCCAATAACATATTATAAAATTCTTCAATATTTGAAGGAATTTCAATATTATGTTCTTCAAATAGGTCTTTTCTATACATAATTCCACTTGAAATAAAGTCTTTTCTCAGTTCCTCCAATACTATACCATATTTTTCTCCATCTTTTGTTGTATAATTCCACATTTCCTTATTTGCATACTTCATAATGTTTTCGCCATACTTATCAATAAGATCGTTTAAAGGCAATAATCCATTATTTGCAAGGACAGCAATGTAGTCATCATTTTGCATTTTTAACACATCGTAGGACTCTCCAGAACTTAACAATAATAATAATTTTGTAGTACGCTCATCTCCTTGTGGTAGTCCGGTAAATTCCATTTTATAACCTGTGATTTCCTGAATTAATTCAGAACCTGGATCACTTTCAATATCAAAATTCAGATCCGGTCCTAAAAACTTAATAACAGGTTTTTCTTCTCCTAATGTTTCCACAGACTGAGTGGTCGTATCTTTACTTTCAGTTTCTGTAATATCTTCTGTCTGATCTTTTTTTGTACATCCTGTAATAATTGATATAACCATCAACATTATAAGTGTACAACTAATGACTTTTTGTTTCATTTTCATAATAATTCCCCTCCGTAACATTAAATTTTTTTAATTTATGCATTACGCTTAACGCGTTATTGCCATTAATTTTTCTTCTATCATTATTTATTTATACATCCTATTTACCCCTTAACGGCTCCAAGAGTAACTCCTTTCGTATAATATTTTTGAACATATGGATAAAGCATAATAATTGGCAACATAGTAGCCACCACTGTAGCACTTGATACAACCTGCTCAGATAAACTTACAGACTTATTTGCAGGAAGTTGAGCGGGATCTGCAAGTAACGTCATTACATTAAGCAAATAATTTGGTAATGGAAGTAACTTTACAGAATTTATATACATCATTGCATTTGTATAATTGTTCCAGTATATTACAGCTTGAAATAACGCCACAGATGCAATAACTGGTTTAGATAAAGGCAATACAATATAAAGCAGGAGCTTATAGTGAGAAGCACCATCAATTCTAACAGACTCAATAATCTCAATAGGTAATCCTTCCATATAGTTTTTTAAAAGAAACGCATAAAATCCAACTACTAGAAAGGGCAGTATCAGAGACCAATAAGTATCAAGTAATTTTAGACTTCGCATGAGTAAGTAATTCGGTACAAAACCTGCTTCAAATATCATTGTAATCATAATATACCATGAAATTATTTTTCTACCCTTAAAATCCTCTCTTGATAAAGGATATGCTAACAAAATTGTAACTATTAAAGCTAATACTGTTCCAATTACAGTTACAATTATTGAAGACTTCAATGCAGACATAAAACCTAATTTCGTTAAAACATATCTATAAGTTTCAACCTGAAAATCAACAGGCCAAAGTATTACTTTACCTGCAAGAACTGCAGAATCACTACTAAGAGATTTTGCAACTACTGTAACAACAGGAAAAAGAGCTATAATTCCAATAATAATCATAAATATACTACTAATATTTGAAATAATAATTTCATCCATATTTTTTTTCATTATAATAATCACTCTCTCTTTACCATAATCCACTTTCACCATTAGTTAATTTCTTTGAGGTAAAATTAGTTAATACTACTAATATTGCTACCAAAAAAGAATTTAAAAAACCAACAGCTGTACCATAACTAAACTTCATTTGTCCTAAACCAAGTCTAAAAGCATTAGTTGACAGGATATCAGCGACTTCATAAACAGAAGGGTTATATAAAGCCAAAACCTGTTCAAAGCTGTAGGGAATAATTCTACTTAACCTTAAAACAAATACTACAACAATTGTTTTAAGCAAATTTGGAATGGTAACATAATATATCTGTTTCAGTCTGCTTGCTCCATCAATTGTTGCCGCTTCATATTGTGTTGGATCTATTGATATTATTGTGGCTAAATATATTATTGTACTCCATCCTGAATCCTTCCATACTTGAGTAATTAGCAACAAAAATCTGAAGTATCTTCTGTCTATAAAAAACAGTATTTTTTCTCCACCCAATACATCAATTATCTGGTTTACAACTCCAAAGCTTGAGAATATGTTGTAGAATATGCCATATACAACCATCCACGATAAAAAATGTGGCAGATAAATAACTGTTTGAAGTGTTTTTTTCAGTCTCAAATCCCTTATTTCGTTCACGGCAAGTGCCATGAAAACAGGTATGGGTACTAATCCCAACATAAGATATATCATAATGATAAAAGTATTTCCCATAACCCTTCGCAAATCAGGATTTTTGAATATCTGATAAAAATTATCCAACCCTACCCATGGGCTCCCAGCATATCCTGAAAAAATATTATAATCTTTAAAAGCAATAGTCAAATAAAACATCGGTATATATTTTATTAAAAACATTATAATTATTGCTGGCAAAACCATAACATATAATTCATAGTTGTATTTAAAATATTTTAAAATACTTTTTTTTGTATCCTTTTGACTTTTGTTTAACTTAATCATATTGTTTTCTCCCTCAAAAAAATACGTTAGATAATTTTATCAACTTCATTTTTTAATTGAGTTTCTGCAATTTTTAACCTATTTTTTCTTTCCTCTTGTCTCTTTTTCATTTCATCCAGCATTGCAAATCTTATTTTAATCATCCTTTTGGTTTCGTTTGCTTCAGGATCTCCGATATTATTATGTCTTTTAATAAAGGCTACCGGATCCATCATTTCACGAATCTCTTCTGTGTTTAAACGTGGTGGTTTTTCATCTGCTATCAAAGCAGCTTCATCAAGAAGATCCCCGGTTATATCGCATGCTTTTATTCCGCGTTCACGGGCAATCCTAACCATTGTTGCACAAATACGATGAGCTCTTCTTGCACCTATGTTTCTTTCCTTTATAAGTTTCAGAGATAAATCAGTAGTTGAAGAAAATCCTTTGCGTACATATTCTAACATTTGATGTTTGTTGCAAATTATTGCATTTAAATGTGCTGTATACAATTCAAGAGCACCTTCAGCATAATATATAGCTCTGACTGCACTGCGCCAGGCTTCATATATTGGTATTATATCCTGGTGTGGTTCACCTTGTATAGCTGAAACACCCCTCTCCATTTCAGCAATTGCATCATTTGCCAATATACGAATTTCTTCAAATTTTGCACCAGGGATAGCTTTTTGTGGCATCATGGAACTCATGCTCAACCATTCTCCCGGTAAACGCATCAAATCTATTTCCTCCATTGTCCAAATACCATAATCCATCGTACTTCTAGTTATAATAATCATAATATTAGCAATAGCAAAAAGAATTGTCAGCGCATGGTCTTGTCCAGCCTCACAATCATAATCCGGTTCAACAAGAATATCAAAACCAAGCAATTTTGTTATCATATTACGATCGACAGGCAATCCTGTACCTGAAATTGCTCCACATCCTGCTGTATTCATATTAGTATGCTTATAAGCAAGTTCAAGTTGCTCTATACCTCTTTGGATTCCATCATGTATGGAAATCAAATAGGATGCATAAGTTATTGGTTGTGCCTGTGACATATGCGTGTGTCCTGGCATAACTGTTTCAACATTTTCTTCCGCATTTTTTAATATCAATTGCAAACTAGCAAATATTACATCCAAAAGATCAATAATGTTTTGTCTAAGTAAAAGCCTTGACATAGGCTCCTGAAGTGTTCTACCTAAATTTACTGCACTTGCTGTATCTTCATCTCCGTTAAGGTATTCTTTTAACCAGGGTTCTCCATTAAAATTTTCTATGTTTGAGGCTGCGTTTAATGCTTTTAATAATTTAGAAGCCTTACTTTTATCAATTAAATTCTTTTTGTAAAGCATTATAACCCAAGCTAAGTCAACCTTTACCCTTGATTCCCCCTCCGGACTTACAGTATAAAAACGATTTTGATTAACCTTCGATACTTTGTTGTCAACAGTAGTTTTAATTTTTACAGACAATGGATGCTCCGGCATACCTGGTGCATGCCTGCGATGCTCTTTTGATTTCCAATATTCTTCAACATTAAATCCCATGTTCATCCTCCATTTTTATTTTTTATCGTATTTTCCATAATCCTTTGCGGTTTTTATCATTTCAAGTACTGTCTCTTTTGAGACATCCGCTTGAATTATATGCGCAGGCGCCAGCAAATAACCTCCTGACCTGCCAAGTACTTCCGCCCTGTATTTTATTTCCTGACGAATCTTTTCAACATTCCCTTCAGGCAGAAGGTTCTGTTGATCTATTCCGCCAAAGAAGTAAATTCTGCCGCCGTATTTGTCTTTGAGCTCCTGCGGATCTGAACCGGGTACATTTGGCTGTACCGGATTATAAACATCTATTCCCATTTCAATAAAATCATTAATAAGCGGGGCAACTGCACCATCTGAGTGCATAATAATCATGATATCAGGATTTATTTTTCTAATCTTTTCAAAAAGCCTTATATATCTTGGTTTAAACATCTTTCTCCATATATCCGGTGAAATTAATATAGATGTCTGGCTTCCAAGATCTTCACCAAACCACAGCGCATCTACACCTGCCTTTGCAAGCTGAATGCTCAATCCTTCTGTCCATTGTTCCACCCTGTCATTTAATGCTTCAACCCATTCTTCTTCATACGTCATATCAATCATATATTTTTCAAGACCTGTTAGCTGCCAGGCAAGTTCAAAAATTGAAAGCTCAACATCCCCTATTATAAAATAATCCTTACCATACTTGTCAATATTCCGTTTTGCATCGTCAAATCTTCCCTTCGCATAGGGATCAGGAAAATCATATGCCTTTATCTGCTCAACGGTTTCTACCTCATTCAGCGGCGGTTTAACTACTTCCACATAAAGTTCAGTTGGTTTCATGTGCATCCCAAATTCATTTGATGTAATATTATCTCTAATTACATTTGGTACAAATCCATCAGCTACAGTACCGCCGACAACAACTACATCGCTTCCCAGCTTTGTCCTTATTTCATTAGCCGATATCCTGTAGGTCAAATCCTCATAATATGAATTCGAATAATGCGGCTTTATACCAAGGTCCTTGCCGAAAGAATCTATTAATTGCCTGCATAAATCAAATTGGATAGGTACTCTGTCAGGAAGACCCTCCTTTTTCCCAAATGCATGTAATACTCTTTTTTTGGAATTCATTAGAAATTTCCCCCTCATTAAAACTTCTATAATCAAAGTTTATCATTTTAAAATGTTTATATCAATTAGGCATATTTATAATAAAGTGTATTTTTTTATGATTTTTATTTTAATTTAATAACTATCTGATTTCCGGAATTCTTATTTCAACAATTGTCTTTTTACCTTCTATACTAGTATAATTCAATCCATATTGATTTCCATACTGAAGTTTCAACCTGTTATGAGTATTTAAAACACCATATCCTGATTCTGTATCATTTTTTTTAAAACTGAGTATACTATTGACTTTTTCTTTACTCATACCTACACCATCATCTTCTACAAATATAGATATAATACCGTCATGCAATATACCTCGAATAGAAATGGTCCCTTTTTCATTATATTTTTCGAGTATACCATGATAAAACGCATTTTCTACAATTGGCTGCAAAATAACTTTAATAACTTTACATTCGAGGATTCTTTCATTTATGTTAACTATAATTTTAGCACAGTTATCAAATCGTTTATTCTGGATATCAAGATAAGTAAGCGCATGTTCAACTTCATCTTTTATAGTTATAACTTCAGCCCCTTTACTAAGGCTTAATCTATAATACCTTGTAAGTTTTTGTATAAGTTCAGAAATATCAAATACATCCCTATTTATCGCCATCCAGTTTACCAATTCCAATGTGTTATATAAAAAATGAGGATTGATTTGAGCTTGCAAAAGTTTATATTCTGCATTTTTTATTTTTAATCCTGCATTATAATGTTGCTCTAACAGTATTTTTATTTCGTCAATCATATAGTTAAGATTTTCTTCTATAATACCAATTTCATCTTTTAAATCA
>CAZANH010000340.1:0-3241 GCA_964486515.1 uncultured Eubacteriales bacterium | reverse complement strand
TGAAAAGTATATTTCTGTAACCGATTTATTCTCATATTCTGCAGGCAAATATACCAATTACCAGGCAACTACAAGATGCCACAGAGGGTGCCTGTAGGAGGCAGGGAAAATTGTATTATGACTACTGTTGATTTTTAATATTATTACAGCTATAATTGTTATAACAATGGAAGGTAAGGAACATCTTGCGCCTCGTTATAAAAAGCAGGGGACAATAATTTTCAGGGAGGAATAAGAGTTTGACGGCAAAATCGATTATGATACAGGGAACAGCATCTTCTGCGGGTAAAAGCCTTATATCAGCAGGCCTTTGCAGAATTTTTCATCAGGATGGATATAAGGTGGTACCTTTCAAGTCGCAAAACATGGCTCTCAATTCATTTATCACAAAGGACGGCATGGAGATGGGCAGGGCGCAGGTAGTACAGGCTGAGGCTGCGGGTGTGGAACCTGATGTACGCATGAATCCCATACTTTTAAAGCCGACAACTGACAAAAAGGCCCAGGTTATTGTAAACGGCAAGGTGTATGGCAATATGTCCGCTGCCGAATATCATGCTTTCAAACCACAGTTGAAGAATATGGTTGAAGAGATATACGGACGCCTTGCTTCTGAGAATGATATAGTGGTTATTGAAGGAGCCGGTAGCCCTGCGGAAATCAACCTTATGGACAGGGATATTGTAAACATGGGAATGGCGGAAATTGCCGGGGCGCCGGTACTGCTTGTCGGTGATATTGACAGGGGAGGGGTGTTTGCTTCACTTGCGGGTACAATGCTTCTTCTTCCAGAGCAGGACAAAAAAAGGGTAAAAGGTGTTATTATAAATAAATTCAGAGGTGATTTGGAAATATTAAAACCCGGGATAAAAATGATTGAAAATATCATAAACGTACCCGTTATAGGTGTAATTCCGCATGCAAAATTTTCAATTGACGATGAGGACAGCGTTTCCGACAAACTATCCTCAAAACAAAAGGAAAGTACTCAGGAAATAGATATAGCCGTAATACATGTACCCCACATATCAAACTATACTGATTTTAATTCACTTGAAAATATGCCGGGTGTTGGAGTGAGGTATGTAAAAGACACCCTAAAGCTTGGAATTCCAGACCTTGTCATTATCCCAGGAACTAAAAATACAATAGGCGATTTGCTTTACTTGAGGGAGACAGGCATGGAAGAGGCAATCAAGCTGCTGTATAAAAAAGGGGTTCCGATTTTCGGAATATGCGGAGGGTTTCAGATGCTTGGCAGCAAAATATACGATAAACACTTTATCGAAAGTAATATGAATGAAATAGATGGCATGGGACTTCTTAACATCACAACAAATATTGAAAAGGAAAAAAATATGAAACAGGTAGAAGCAAGGATAAATTTAGACCGTGGAATTTTTGAAGGTACAAAAGGCTTAAATGTTAAAGGTTATGAAATACATATGGGTACGACTGAAATAATAAACGGCTGCCTTCCGTTGTCCGTGGTTTTAAATGGTAACAGGGCAGCAGACACTGAGCAATATGACGGAGCATGCAGCATTGACGGCTGCGTTGCCGGGACATACATACACGGTATATTTGACAACAGCAGCTTCTCATTAAAACTTATAAACAACTTAAGACGGAAAAAAGGGTTGGCTCTGATTAATTCTAAGGCACCGGAACATCATACATTCAAGCAGGCTGAATATGACAAGCTGGCAGAACTTTTAAGAGAACATCTGGATATTGAAAAAGTATACTCAATTCTTAAAAAAGAGCAATAACTGACTATAAGACATCCACACTCATTAAACTCTAACATCAAATATAATTCATATTATAACTTACTGTTATTAAGAAGTTGATATTTCATCCATGGATTTTGTGCCAATCCATCACCATCTTTTAAAAGGGTTTGCATATCTGGTACGGGAATACAAAGTTATATATACCATACCGCAGCCTCAGGCCGCAACCAAAAAGTATGCCTCCGGCTGAAATGATGTATTATGTATGTTATTCATTTGTAGTATGGAAAACAGTTAATAAAAACTCTTCACCGGACTCCTTTAGTTCCGGTTCGGGAGCACCGGTATTTTGCATTGTTTTAATTATCATTGGAATCCCTCTGCCTAATTGATCAATATATCTCAAATTTTCCATATATTTTACAAGGAAAGGATTCCTTGCATATGAAACTCCTATTTTCATTTTCTCAATTGTCACAGTGTTAGGAAGTCTTCCGGGACTATGAAACTCAATTCTGTTATCAAACATCAGTACTCTAATTTTTGAACCGGCTATACCATAGTTTCTGTGAACAAGTGAATTTACTATTGCTTCTCTAAGAACCACGTCGGGATATGGTTGTGATTCTTCTCTTTTCATTCCTTTTATTCCGGATGGGGCCCTGGTATTGTTTTTTATAATGGCAAGCGTATTTTCCGCAATGTCAGGCAATGTACCTATAATTTGTTTTTTATCTATCAGGTCTTTGCTAATATCATCCCCTGCAAAATGGGCAAAACTTATTCCATTCTGCGGAAGTTTATCAGCGGGAGATTTGCCAAAAATAAGGATTCCACCAACCGTAGGAACAATATCTTTCCCAATTGTTGTCAATATATCTGCGTTGGTCAGTATTCTTTCAATTATATTACTATCCTCTTCGTTAAGATCAAACATGTTATATTTTAGAAAATAATCTCTTATTGAACTAATATTCAAATCCTTTATTGATGAATTTCTCACCGGAGATATATCATAATGATAACTACCACTTGATTCAAAAAGCCGTAATAATTCTTCTTTTGAAGCTATTCTTTTTGTAGTTCCAACTCTAATATAGTACTTGTTATTGGCAGTATAATATGGCTTGTTTGTACCCTTCGGAACAACTATGGATACTATTGTGCTATCGCCAATAACATGTTTTTCAATCACAGGAACAATATTGGGTATACAATTGGTTCTGCATATATTCATGATTTTTTCCTCAACATTAGCTGTGTTAACACCTTTTATGCTTCCATCATCCGAAACTCCAAGCAAAATCATTCCACCATCAGAGTTGGAAAATGCCACTATTTCCGCTGCAAGGTCAATTGCTTTGACTTCCTGTTCCTTAAATTCAACATATGGACCTTCTCCATTTTTAATAGTTTCAATCAGTTTATATTCATCCATGCTATTATACTCCTTATTTGATAAACTTACACATTTTAATAATAGCATATTTCATACTAATTGTATA
>CAZANH010000339.1:0-2338 GCA_964486515.1 uncultured Eubacteriales bacterium | reverse complement strand
ACCCCAAAAATTTAAAGCCATGTATAAGTCAGCAGAAATTACGCTAAGAAAAAATATACCAAATGATAGACTACCTATTAAAGTAAGGTATGGCAGCATAGTGAAAGAGGAATATGAAAAAGATATTAGAGATCAAATAGCAGGGTATTATTCACACATTACAACCCTTGATTTCTTGCTCGGAGATATAAATAACACAATAAAAGAGACAGGAATAGAGGAAAATACAATATTTATTTACACATCTGATCATGGAGATATGCTGTTTTCACATGGTATGACCAGAAAGCAAAAACCTTGGGATGAATCAATTCTTGTTCCTTTTTTGATAAAGTATCCAAGGTTATTTGGTAATGAGGGGAAAAAGATAAGTGTTCCTTTTGAGGCGCCTGATATAATGCCTACATTATTGGAATTATGTGGAGTTGATATTCCTCATACAGTAGAAGGAACAAGTTTTGCATCTTATCTTTTGAACAAGGAAGAAGAGCCCAAAAAAGCTGCCTTAATTCAGTGCATGCACCCATTTGGTGAATTTGAAAGAAGAAATGGTGGCAGGGAATATCGAGGTGTAAGGACAGAAGGATATACATATGTAATGGATAGACATGGCCCCTGGTTATTATATGATAATCAAAAAGATCCATATCAATTTGAAAACCTATGTAATCATAATGAATACGTAGAAATACAACAGGAACTTGAAAAGATTTTAAAAGGATTGCTAATAGAAAGAAAAGATAAGTTCCTTAATGGTTATGAATATATAAAATGTTGGGGTTATGAAGTGGATGAAAATGGTACGGTAAGCTACGCCGATTAAGAAAACTTCCATTTCTTCAGTTATCATAAGTGAATAATTTTGTTTTGGATTTTGTTTTTTATGGTCTTATAATGGAGTAGAAGTATTTAATCACCTGCCACTAAAGTAGCAGGTTTGTACGATGCCTGCATTTATTAATGAAATTTTACACTCGGTGGAACAAATACAAAAAACACACACAGGCAATATTGCAGCTTTTGACATTATATTGTATTTGTAGTATACTCCTCTATTCGACAGTTGAAAAATGAAAAAAAGAGCGAGTTACATTATAAAGAACATTTGCTGATGAATTTAACAAAAGCAAGAATGAGTATGGAAGCTTATTGGGAAACGAGAAAAAAAGAAGAATGATTTTAATTTTCATATATGTTATAATAATGGAACTGGCAGGTGATAATTATTGGAGAGAATTAAGAAATATGAGTATTGGGAAGATATAGCAGATTACGATCTGAAAACCGCACAATCCATGTTAAATACAGGTAGATATCTGTATGTTGTTTTCATGTGCCAGCAAGCAGTAGAGAAACTGGTAAAAGGCTTGTTTGTTCTAAATAGTGAAGAAGAACCTCCAAAAGTTCATAACATATATAATGTTTTTAAAAAGATAAACTGGAATAAAAAACCTGATGATTTTGAGGAAAAGGTTCAAAAATATAAACCTTTAATGGTAAAGCTTGTATCATATTATATAGCTGAAAGATATCCCTCATATAAAGAAAAGCTTTCAAGCATGTTGGATAAAAATGAAGCTGAAGATATATTAAGCAGTACAAGGGAGGTATATACATGGCTCAAATCCCTGAAGGCATAAAGAAAGTAATTGAAGATTATATAAGGGAATTAAAAAAAGAGATACCAATAGAAAAGGCTGTATTATTTGGTTCATATGCAAAAGGGAACCAACATAATGACAGTGATGTTGACCTTGCTGTATTTTCAGATTATTTTGACGGGATGAGAAGAGTAGACGGAATAAACTATTTACTGTTAAGAGCTATGGAATACGATATTGATATTGAACCACTGCCATTTACAAAAGCAGATTATTTTGATCAAAATGGATTCGCCAAGGAAGTTTTAAAAGAAGGTATTGAGATACTTTAAAGTAAGTTGATGGATAATATGGTATATGCAATTAAAAGGATAATGGAGCAGGAACGAGTGGATTCGAAAAAGGAAGAAAAGATTGAGATAGCGAGAGAGATGCTTCGAGAAAAAGATTCCATAGATAAAATATCAAGAATAACAAAACTTCCGCTCGCTACAATCCAAGAACTGGCACAGTCTATGCAACAGCAATAAAGCAAATATGATTTTAAACCAATGATAGTAACCTTGAAAACACAGGGTTGCTATTTTTGTCAACGGGCTGCTGATATGACATAATGCCGCCCCAAAACCCTTACAAAAGTGACGAAAAAATTTATAATATGCTTGGATTGAAAATCACTTTTAATGATCTGCTTTTTTTGGTATAATGTAATCAGAAGATAAGATTGGAGATTTGCA
>CAZANH010000338.1:0-2191 GCA_964486515.1 uncultured Eubacteriales bacterium | reverse complement strand
GGACGAAGCTGACCTGGTTCGAGCAGCTGGTCTGGATGCGTCTGCTCAAGAATCCGGAGGTGCCGACGGCTATGTACCTTCCACGGTTCCTTACTTGTTACTGATAGCCTATAAGGTGACAAAAATCAGCTAGGCGGTACTAACTGCCCAAAAAGCCAGTGAATAGGGTTGCAGTAATTATCTAAACATATCCCTGGTCTATCATAGCCTCAGCCACTCGAACAAATCCGGCAATGTTTGCACCGTCAACATAATTGCCTTTTGTACTATACCTTTCTGAACTATCAAGGCAAAGCCCATGAATTCTCTTCATTATGTTTTTAAGTTCGCTGTCAACCTTATTTCTTGTCCACAATAATCTTGCGCTATTCTGGGACATTTCAAGACCAGATACGGCTACACCGCCTGCATTTGTTGCTTTGGCGGGTCCAAACAGTATTCCTTCATCTATGAAAAGATTTACTCCTTCTTCAGTAGTCGGCATATTCGCACCTTCTGCAACAAGAATAACACCATTGTCAAGCAGGTTTTGTGAATCTTTCTCATTAATCTCATTCTGAGTTGCACAGGGAAAAGCGCAATCAGCAGGGATAGCCCAAAGTGGATTGTTGTTGCGGTTTAAATCCACTGGATAATAGTGTGCATGTTTGTATTTTTCGATATACTCTGCAATACGGCCACGTCTGATATTCTTTAACTGCATGATGAAATCAAGTTTTTCCCGATCTATTCCATCAGGATCATGAATAAAGCCGTTTGAATCTGAGAAAGTTAAAACTTTTGATCCTAGTTCAAGAAGTTTTTCGGCGGTGTAGAGGGCTACGTTACCTGACCCTGAAATCAAACAGGTTTTCCCCTCAAGAGTATCATTTCGTGTTTCAAGCATATTCTGAGAAAAATAAATAAGACCATAACCAGTTGCTTCAGGACGAATGTTTGACCCTCCCCATTCAAGACCCTTGCCAGTCAGAACTCCAGTAAACTGATTTTTTATACGCTTGTACTGACCAAACATGTATCCAATTTCTCGACCGCCAACACCGATATCACCAGCGGGTATATCAGTATTCTCTCCAATATGGCGATATAATTCTGTCATAAAGCTTTGACAAAATCTCATGACTTCCAAATCACTTTTTCCTTTTGGATTAAAATCTGACCCGCCTTTACCTCCTCCCAAGCTTAAACCGGTAAGGCTATTTTTAAAAACTTGCTCAAAGGCTAAAAATTTCATAATACTTTGATTTACTGAAGCATGAAACCTCAATCCTCCCTTATAAGGGCCAAGGGAACTGTTCATCTCAACTCTAAAGCCGCGATTGATTTGTAACTCTTCAGCATCATCAATCCAGGGAACTCTAAAAGTTATAATTCTTTCAGGCTCAACCATGCGATCAAGAATTTTGTGATACCGAAATTCAGGGTAAGCGTCAACGACGTGCTCTAAGGAGTGGAGCACTTCATGAACTGCCTGATGGAACTCTGCTTCACCCGGGTTTTTTTGGGTCACTTGCGAAAAGATCTCATTAGCTATGCTTTGCATATACATACCTCTTTTTTTTATTAAAGACTGGGATGTTACTATAGACAGAAATTTCGATAATAGTCAATTTAATACGCAAAAAGTTACAAATAAAATGCATAAAAATACAATAAATAGTATTATTATTGTTTGCATAAATATTAACGGTAAAAGTATGATCGGATTTGTTATTATTAATTATAAGTATATATAATATATATTATTAAAAATTTCGTTAAATATCAAAGATTATGAAAATAACTGAAGATTACCTAAATTTTTAGATTGGTATGGATTTACATAAATATGTAATAAAATGTATAGTTATATCATGTGAAAAAACGGGTTGCAGACTAGTAAGCAAAATGCAACAAAATGAAAGTTGGGATTATTATAACAAGGTTGTCAAATATGTTAAAAACACGGTTGGTAAAAGTTCATGAACTAATTACATAGTAAGTAAATACTGAATAAAAAGTTCATGAACCAAAAAAAAATATAAATTTTTGTTATAAATCATGATCGGTAATAAATGTAAGGGGTTTAGCCTTCAACAGTTATGGAGACATTAGTTAATGGACATGCCCGTGATCAAGTTCTTCAGGCGTAGCCACTCTCACATCCTCGACCGAAACAGAAAAATTCAGTGACCTCCCTGCTAAAGGATGA
>CAZANH010000337.1:0-3856 GCA_964486515.1 uncultured Eubacteriales bacterium | reverse complement strand
CATGCACTCGGAGTTTTACCTTGATTCAACCCTTTCAAGGCTTGAAGATACTTTAAGAAAAGCAGTTATGAAATTCGGAGCTTGCAATTCAATTTATGTAGATTATAAAGAATCCATAATTATACCGGAAACTTAATAGAAAGCTGATATATCACGCTTTAAACTATTTTATTCGGTATAATTATCTAGAACTAAATGGTATACAGTCTATCAAGCACTTCTTTTTTCTTCCATATGGGTTCATCCTCAAATGCCTCTGGAATACCTTTTTTAAATGCTTCATGCAATGTTTCAAGTGTTGCAAAGGCATAGAATCCTGATGTTGTCGTTATACTTGAATGCCCTAGAACCTCAGCTATATATGCTATAGGTATTCCAGCCTGATACAAATCCATCGCTCTTGTTTTTCTGATTAAATGGCAATGAAGTTTTAATGGAACATTAGGACAGGTGGATTTTGCAATAATTGCATACTTTTTAAGGAGTTTTTCTACCGCATCGGTTGAAAGAGTCTGTGGTATTAAATTTCTTTTCGTATAAAACAAGGGGCTTTCAGTACTACATATTCCACCTGGGTGGAATACAGAAAGATAAAGTTTTAAATGCTCAACGGTTTTTCTCATTAGTGGTACATTTCTGATTTTTCCCCCTTTCCCTTTTATAGTAACAAAGGGTGTATTCTCATTCAGATGAAGTTCACAAAGCTTTACATTCACAAGTTCACTTACTCGTAACGCAGCATCATACTCAAAAATCAGCATCATACGATCCCGCTTTCCGAGATTTGTTTTTACGTTAGGCGCTGCAATTAATGCTGTCATAGCATCTTTGCTTATATAATCAATTGTATTTGATACAAATTTCAGATTCTTGACACTGGAAAGTTCATGGTATGCTGCTACCAAGGTGACATCTTCCTGAGCACTGTATTCCATAAAAGATCTTACTGCAGTAATCCTGAGATTACATGTTGTTGGACACAGTTTTTTTGTTTCCTGCATCCATTTTAAATAATCATTTAGATTATGCCGATTTAGTGCATCATAGGTCAGCTCAAAGCGAGGAATGTTTTTTTCTCCAGACAGATAATCAATAAACCGGTTCAGTGCATCCTTGTACGTATTAGTTGTATTCTGGCTGGCATTACGGATTTTTGGAAGATAGTCATGGATATAACTTCTGATAACATTCCAAAAAAGTGTGATTTCTTTATTTTTGTTATTTCTGTCAGTTTTGTTCATAATCTGCCTCTGGAAGGATATTTTCAAGTGACCTGACCACTTCTGCATAAGTGCGGTAAAATTCTGGTACTAAATGCAAATAGTATCTGGTACCTTTGATAGAAGCATGTCCCATGTATTTCATCAGGTAAACAATCATGGTATTCACATCTTTGCCTTCCCGTACCCAGCGGTTTAAATTCTCAAACGCAAAATGATGACGAAAATCATATACGCGTACGCGGCAGTCCCTTTTCTCAGGAATGGCGGTATTCCATATCGTTCGGAAGTTTGTTATAAGATAGCTATCGCTATAATGGTCGCACTTGTTTTTTGGAAAAAAGTAAACACGTTCTGGAAAAATGTTGGAAATGTTTGAATTATACTTTTTCATATATTCTGTCACTTCAGAAGTTAAAAATAGTCTTCGACTTTTATGTCTTTTTGTTTTGATAATATCAATATACCCCTGAAGCAAGTTGACATTCTCTTTCTTCAGATACCTAGCTTCTTTAGGACGAAGTCCACAGCAAAGTAGCAAACGGAATATCGCAGGAAGAATCTGTTCCCTTCCAGGATTCTCTCTTCTTGGTTTTAGGGTGTCGCAGCTATTAAAAAACACATCTATCTCATTCTGGGTTAAATAATAAGGCTGTTGACTTTCAGGGTGCCCACAAGTTTTTTTTGGAATCAGATAAATATCGTATCCCAAGTTTTCAATAAACGTACACAACTCCCTTATTGGGGAAATCCTAGTTCTATGGCTGGATGCTTCCTCCGTATCAAAGCGTTTCACCCATTGCAGAAAAACACTCTTATCAGGTATTTCAGTTATTCCAAGGTTCTCACAAAATTTTAAGAACCGCTGAAGAGAATAAACCCCAGAATTATAATCATGTCCAATACTTCGTTTGTATTCAATGAATTTATCTATGAGTTCGGATAGATTTCTTCGATTATCGTTCATAAATTTCCACCTTTCGGCATTGGTAGGACACAGATTATTAGCATTTCATCTGTAACCTCTGCATAAAAATTTTGTAACACGGCATCTGATAATTTATTTTCTGGTAACGGTAGAACGCACTGAACCAGCATCGCATCATCAACTGCCAAATAAATATTTGTAGAATTTTCATCTGTGTGTCCAAGTGCAGCCGCAATAACAGGAAGTTTTACGCCGGCTTTTAATAGCCTTGTGGCTGAATTATGGCGTAGAAGCCTGCTGCCCGAAAGAACTTCTCTTCTCTGTATTCCCGCATCAACCAAAATCTTATGAATAATGGAGTAACAGGCCGAATGATCCATAAGGGGAGTATAAGGAGCTGTTTTTCTTAAAAAAACACTCTGTTTTTCAGAAACAGGTCTTTCATTAATGATGTATTCTGCTAAAGCATTACCAATAGCAGCAGGCATGGGAAAGTTGATTTCCTTACCTGTCTTGTTCTGAATGACATGAATAAAGTCCTTCTCCCATTTGATATCATCCAGTGTGAGTGCCAGAACATCTACTGCACGGATGCCAGTAATATAAATCAACATAACCATTGATTTGTCACGCAAGGAAATATCACCGTTTTTTAAATATTCCCAAAGAATGGACTCTTCTTCCTTTGTAAGTGGCTCAAGAATGGAATTCACTTTAATACATCGTTTGGGGATAGCAGCAAGAGTCCTTGCAGGCATACTTATATAAGAACCGAAGGAACGTAATCCTGAAGCAGCTGTACGTATGCTGTTTTCAGACCAATGACTTCTTAACTTAATAAAAAAATCTACGATGGTCTCTGATTGGATATCTGACACACCATATACTCCTTGACTTTCACAGAACTTAAGAAAAAGGCATGAAATATTTCGGTAGGAGTCAATTGTATTTGTGTGTTTTCCATCGCTTTTGAGTAGTTGTAAATAGTTGGCGAATATAAGTCTGAATTTTTCTGTTCCTGGACTGTCCACAATGCGTTTTACTTTAACATTATCGCTCCAATTGATTTTTCCAGTTCGCTGGTATTCTATTAAACGCGCTATACACTGGTTATGAAGGCAGTAGCGACTATAGCATAGCTCATCGCTATTCTGATAATTCGTATCTGCCATAAATGCTTCAGCCAAATCCTCTGTAAAATCGCAACACCCCATGGCAACAGCTTTATTAATTAACCTTTTATAGACTCTCTTGCTAATGTTAATAGTTCCGTCAGCAAATCCTGTCTGTTTCTGTAGCTGTATTATGTTTTCTATTAATTGCGTAAGGTTATTGTTCATTCGCCGCTTCTTTCTATATTTATTTAATTGATAAACATAGAAGAAGTATGCACAATATGCAAGATAATTATACCGAATAAAATAGTTTAAAGCGTGATATATCAGCTTTCTATTAAGTTTTCGGTATAATTATGGATTCTTTATAATCGACATTATAAGGAATTCCTTATAATGTAGATAATGGAAAAATTTATGTCTCCGAGCAATTCAAGCTCATATGCGCAAGGCTTGGTATCCGTATAAAATATGCAACTGCGTTTAACGCAGCTGGAAAAGGCAAAATTGAGAAATATTGGCATTATGTGCAGACTTCATTTATGCCTGAAATCAAAAAACGCAGGGTTAATTCCTTGACAGAGCTCAATGAC
>CAZANH010000336.1:0-2081 GCA_964486515.1 uncultured Eubacteriales bacterium | reverse complement strand
GATATTTTACGCAACAAAGGTTTCCTTGCTGCAACCACATATATCCAGTTTTCAAGGAACTGTGTAACTATATGTATATTATACCAGAACAAATATTCTATGACAATTGTTGATGTATATGGCTCAAACAAACCATTTTTTATATCTTCAAATAACCTAATATTATCTTGTTGTTTTTCAGGTGTATCATCTGCAAATTGTATTCGCCAGTAAAGTATTTTACATTATGTACAAACAAAATGTTTTATACAGTTAACTAAGCCCTTTCCATATAATCCCCGGTTCTTGTATCGATTCTTACCATATCCCCCTCGTTTACAAAAAGCGGGACCTTGATAACCGCTCCTGTTTCTACTTTTGCAGGCTTTGACGCTCCTGTCGCCGTATCGCCTTTATATCCGGGCTCTGTTTCTATTACTTTAAGCTCAACAAAAGTCGGAGGTTCTACTCCAAAAACATTTCCCTTGAAAGACAGTATTTTAACATTCATGTTTTCTTTGACAAATTTCAAAGAATCTCCAAGCACCTCGGCGCTTAAAGGTATCTGTTCATAAGTCTCCATATCCATAAAATAATACAGGCCACCGTCATTATATAAATATTGCATTTCTTTTCTCTCAATATGGGCCTTCGGCATTTTATCCCCCGGATTGAATGTCCTTTCTATGTTAGCACCTGTAATTATATTTTTTAATTTTGTCCTGACAAAGGCAGCTCCCTTGCCCGGTTTTACGTGTTGAAACTCTACCACCTGAAATACCTGTCCATCCATTTCAAAAGTTATACCATTCCTGAAATCTCCAGCAGTTATCATGTATTTTACCTCCAATATATATGTTCGTTATCACTAATATTAAATTAAAAACCGTCATATTTCAAGATAAATTTTATTGAATGTATTTATTGTCAAATGAATAACGGTTTTTTTGTTGATTCAGTTAATACGATCGGATTATCACCGTTGATTACAGCCATATCCTCAATTCTAACTCCGCCCAGACCTTCCACATATATACCGGGCTCTATCGTAACAACCATATCATCTTCTATTAGACAATCAGACTTTGGAGACAGCCTTGGTTCTTCATGAATATCAATTCCAACTCCATGCCCCAATCCATGTCCAAATTCATCTCCGTATCCGGCATTTCTAATTATTCTGCGGCCTGCTTCATCAATTTCCCTTCCCGTAAGGTTACTTTTTGCATTTTTTAATGCTTCCTGCTGCGCATGAAGCACAATGTCATATATTTTTGTTATCTTTTCATCGGGCTTGCCTGTAAAAACAGTCCTTGTCATATCGGAACAGTATCCATTGTATACCGCGCCAAAATCTAGCGTTACAACTTCATTCTGCCCTATTTTCTTTATGCTTGCCGTACCGTGAGGCATTGCAGCCCTTTCACCGGATGCTACAATGATTTCAAAAGAAGAGCTTTTTGCGTTTTCCGTTTTCATGAAGTACTCAAGCTCATTGGCAACATCGATTTCCCTCACCCCCGGTTTTATAAATCCCAGTATATGTTCAAATGCAAGGTCTGCAATTCTTACAGCATGTTTTATCATCTCTTTTTCATGTTCATCTTTTTTCATCCTCAGTCTTTCAATTATATCCCTTAAAGGTATTAGCTGTTTTAAACCTATTTTTTCCGTATACTTTTCATACATATCATATGTTACATAACTATCCTCAAAACCTGCCTTTTCAACTTTTAACCCGGCAAGGCAATTTCCAAGCGTTTCGAAAATGTTATTTTCAAACTTTATTATTTTATAAATGGCTGCCTGTTCCTTAGCCTGCAGAGTGTACCTGGAATCTGTTATAAGAATGGAATCATCCGGTGTTATTATCAAATATGAACTGCTCCCCGTAAACCCTGAAAGGTAAAAACAGTTTTGCTTTTTGGACACTATAGCAGCATCAATATTCTTTAATTCAAGCTCTCTTCTTAAAAGTTCCAGTCTCTTTTTGTGTATTCCATTATTACTGTTCATTTTTTTGTTTTTTTGAAAGTATAAACTCCTTGCCACATCCAGGACATATTACTTTTTCTGTTGTACTGTTATCTGCCATTATTACT
>CAZANH010000335.1:0-2020 GCA_964486515.1 uncultured Eubacteriales bacterium | reverse complement strand
TAAAAAAATGCTCTGAGTTTTGAAGGGAGTCGCATATGAGTATTGAGAAATTAGCAGAATTGCAAAAAGAGGCTAGGAAAGGGAAATATGCAGTTCCACATTTTCTTGGTGGTAGTATGGAGATGATTATTGCTGAAGTCAAAGCGGCAGAAGATAAAAATTCACCTCTGGCTATAGGCTTTGCACCTGAAGTGTTTTACATGCTTCCTATGGAGATGAGCCTTCCTCTAATTGTAGATGCTGCAAAAAGGGCCAGGGTGCCTGTAGCCACACAACTGGAACACGGAAGGGATTTTACCACTATTATGAAAGCAATTAAGCTTGGTTTTACTTCGGTTATGTTTGACGGTTCAAGTCTGCCTTATGAAGAGAACATTAAGAAGACAAGGGAAATCGTAAAAATTGCTCACGCATTCGGAGTGTCTGTGGAAGCTGAGCTAGGATGTGTAGGGGGTTCTACCTTAACCGATGTAGATTCAAAGGAAAGTCTTTTCACTGACCCCAAAACAGTTCCTGATTTTATTGATAAAACCGGGGTGGACTCTCTGGCAATATCCTTTGGCAATTTTCACGGAAAGTACAGGGGAACCCCTAAACTGGATTACGACAGGATACAACAAATAAGCGCACTGGTGGATACTCCTTTGGTTATGCATGGGGGGTCGGGTCTGACAGAGGCAGAGTACAGGCGTTGTATCGAATGCGGGATAAGCAATATCCACTTTTATACATATGTAACCCTGGGATTATGGGAGCATTTGAAACAATCCGTGGGCGTATTAGATTCAAAACCTGTATATCATCAGTTTGTTGGCTGGATTATTGAATATTTCTACAAGCAGACGGAGAATGTAATCGATATGCTTGGAAGTGGAAACAAGGCAGGGAGCATTGATTCATGTGCTGGCTTAAGTGGGAATGTGAAGATATCGACAGAAGATATTTCATCAATTGTCCGTGAAGTTTTTGAAAAGCTTAAAAATATATGAAACATGGGGGAGGTAATGAATGAAAACCATTGTAATTGGGTGCGATAATACAGCTGTTGATTTAAAACGGCATATTATCTTTGTATTGGAGCAGATGTGTATACCATATGAAGATGCAGGGGTTGATATGGTACAGGATGAGGAAATATATCCTGTGGTTGCAAAAAAAGTGGTAGAAAGAATTATTCAAAGTGGATATATGAAGGAAGGAATTCTTTTATGCGGCACCGGAATAGGAATGTCAATAGCAGCAAACAAATTTCCCGGTATCTATGCGGCTGTATGTCACGACACATATTCCGCTGAAAGAGCGAGATTAAGTAACAATGCCAATATTATAACAATGGGAGCAAGGATTATCGGGCCTGAACTCGCAAAAAAGATACTAAGGGAATGGCTGAAGCTAGAATTCAAGCCTGGAGCCTCTACACCGAAAGTAGAAAAAATCGAAGAATTTGAAAAGGAAAATTTTAATTCCTGCAAGGAATAGAGCGTATGAAATCATCCAATCGAAAGGCTGCAACAATATACGATATAGCAAAAGAGACGGGTTATACCGCGGCAACTGTTTCCAGGGCGCTTAATGACAAGGGCCAGGTTTCCGTTAAAGTCAGGGAACTCATTATCAACAAGGCCAGGGAAATGGACTATTCTCCAAATCCTGCGGCCAAGTCCCTGAAAACCAGGAAAACCAATCAGATTATGCTGTCAATACCCCATATGAGCAATGCATTCTACTTTGATATGATTGATTCAATACAATCCATTGCCCGATATAATAATTACTCATTGCTGTTAAACTATACCCAGGACAGCGAAATTGAAGAAATAAGGACACTGAAAAAGCTGAGCGAAAGTTTGATAGATGGTCTAATTATATGGCTAATTTGACCTACTTCGATAAAATACTACAGCTCAAAGTATTCTTTAAGTACAGTATTAATGTTTTGCTTAGAACCTTTATCATTAATGCTGCCGCATATGCCACTTAATCTATCCTTTGATATTGTTCTAATTTGATGAACCATGGC
>CAZANH010000334.1:0-3523 GCA_964486515.1 uncultured Eubacteriales bacterium | reverse complement strand
ATCAATACTTATGGGATGGCCAATTCAGCATAAGTTGTGACAGTTATTCAGTTGAGCCTGTACTAAAATAGAAGGTAGAGTTGAGAATTAAAGGAGTAGAGGAGTGTTGTTGATGAAAGCAAGACTGCTTCCATTGTATTTTAAAAATGGATGGGATAGTGAATTTGATGATCAGGTTGCTAGGCTAAAAAACATGCTTATTAATGAAGCAGAGATTTTAGAGCCTGTTATGCTTGGTTCAACCATCCCTGAAGCTGATGCCGTTTTTTTCCCTCAATTAGTTGGGCAAGCATACAGGGAGATTGAATATATACGTGAGATTAAAACCCCGATACTTGCAATAACCTCAGAGTTTGGCACTGTATCAATGTGGGATTGGGAAATTATTACCTTTCTTAAATCTGCGGGCATAGAAACATATGCTCCTTATACCATAGAACAGACAAAAACCATATGTCGTGCACTTGTTGCAATAAAGGGATTAAAGGGAGCAAAGTTTATTGTGTTCCAGGATAATCCCGGAGATGGTATGCAGGCAAGTATTTTTAAAAGGTTCTATTGGTGGGAAGATGATTGGATAAGAAGGGTTAAGGATAGATTTGGTATTGATATTGTTAAAAAGAGTTATAAGAATCTTGGTGAGCAGGCAAAACAAGTAAGTGATGCTGAAGCTAAAAGAGTATTAAGAGAATGGGAATTTAATAAAGACAGTGTAAATGACAATTCCTTGAATAGTGCGATTAAACTTTATATAGTTCTAAAAGCAGAAATAGAAGCTGATAAAAGCATTAAAGGTGCAGGTATAAACTGTCTGAATGAGTCGTTCTATTCTGATACTACACCTTGTCTTGCATGGAACATGCTCTTTGAAGAAAAAGGTCTGATTTGGGGATGTGAAGCAGATACTTTGTCCATGCTTACTATGTACATTATCTATAATTCATTGAAAGCACCTGTGTTTATGAGCAATTTATATCCTTTTTTGATGGGAATGGCAGCATTAAAACATGAAAAGATAAACGAATTTCCTAAGGTTGAAGACCCGGAAAGACATATTTTGGTCGCTCACTGTGGTTATTTTGGGTGCTTGCCTAAAAAGTTTTCAACCGAATGGACTTTAAGACCAAAAGTATTGGAAATTGTTGATGAAAATGCTATTGCTTTGGATGCCCGTTTGCCTGTTGGTAATACCACAATAGTGCAATTGCATCCAACTCTCAGAAAGATACTTGTTGTAAACGGAGTAATTGATGGCTATGTTCAATATCCCGGATCTGATTGTAGAAATGGAGCATTAATAAAGGTAGATGATGGGCATAGTTTGATGAATTCCCTTTATTCTCATCATGGCTGTATTATAATGGGGAATAAGAGAGTTGAGATGGAGCTTGTTGCAAGGATAATAAATATTAGTACGGAGTTTATTTGAGTTTAGTAATTTGTTCAGGCACTTATGCTTGGTATAGAAGCCAATGTGTACAGGTGATTGTTGAGACATTTTTGAAAAACAATATAGAAGGAGTATTGGTATGAAAAACGGAAAAGTCAGTGTATGTGTAATAGGAGCAGGACGGGCGGGAATGATTCACGCCGTAAACTTTAGATCCAGGATTTCAAATGCAGAATTAACGGCAGTTGTTGACCCGTTTGAGGAAGTTGCCAAAAAGACTTGCAGGCAGCTTGAACTGGACAGATATTATCTTGACTACAGCCAGGCGCTCCAGGAAGATGATATAGACGCTGTAGTTATTGTAACACCAACGGTATATCACAGGGAAATAGCTGTAGCAGCTGCGAAAGCAGAGAAGCATATTTTATGTGAAAAACCTATGGCCATGAATGAAAATGAATGTGATGACATGATAAGCGCAGCCAGGGATAACAATATCAAGTTTCAGATTGCTTTTATGAGAAGGTACGATGAAAGCTTCATGCAGGCAAAGGTAGCAGTTGACAATGGTGAAATCGGTGATGTTGTAATGGTCAGATCAAATACAAGGGGACCAAGCACTCCAAGAGAGTGGATGTATGATATAAAGAAGAGTAATGGACCACTTGCAGAAGTCAGTAGCCATGATATAGATACTCTCCGCTGGTATACGGGAAGTGAGTTTAGGACGGTGTATGCCATAGGAGGCAATTTCAGATGCCCCGATAAAAAAAAGCAATATCCGCAGTTTTATGACAATTTTGTACTGAATGGTTCCTTTGAAAACGGCATGCAGGGAATCATCGACGGAGCACAGGGTGTACAGTATGGGTATGATGCAAGGGCCGAAATACTTGGTACAAGAGGATGTATATTCTTAGGACAGCTTCATGAAAAAAGTATTTTGGTGTGCAACAACGAAAAAGGCATGATAAGACCTGTGATGCATACATGGCGTACCCTTTTCAAGGATGCATACCTCAGGGAAGACATGGAGTTTGTAAACTGCATAATGGAAGACAAGGAGCCGAGAGTTACGGGAACAGACGGCAAGATGGCTGTAAAAGTAGTTAAAGCAGGAAATATATCAATCATTGAAAAAAGAATAGTCGAATTGTGAATGATTATACTATGATTAATGGGGGGAAATTATGCTTGCAGCTTATATGTATGGGAAAAATGATTTGAGGCTGAAAGAGGTTGATAAACCGCAAACAGGCGAAAATGAAGCGTTAATAAAAGTTAAAAGTGCTGCCATATGTGGCACCGATGTGAGAATGCTGCAAAACGGTTACAAGGGTATAACACCTGATAGTCCGAGAATATTGGGGCATGAACTTAGTGGAGTAATTGATGCTGTTGGTAAAAATGTTGTCATGTATAGAGAGGGAATGCGTGTTACTGTGGCACCAAACATGGGCTGTGGAATATGCAACGCCTGTGTCAGGGGAGAAGGGCACCTCTGCAGGGACTACAAGGCACTTGGCATAAATATTGATGGCGGTTTTGCAGAATATGTGATAGTACCTGAAGCAGCAGTAAGGCAGGGAAACATTGTTGAACTTAAAGATAATGTTTCCTTTGAAGAAGCGGCGATAAACGAAGCATTATCATGTGTATATAATGGTTTTGATAGATGTGACATCAGACCTGGTGACACAGTGCTGATAATAGGAGCAGGCCCTATTGGCATTATGCACGCAAAGCTTGCCAGGCTTGCTGGTGCATCAAAGGTTATGATCAATGATATTTCAAATGAAAGCCTGCAGGTTTGTAGGAATATTGATAAAGGCTTTACTACTCTGGAAAGCGAAGGTCTTAAGGAGAATGTAATGAATCTGACCAGCAATGAAGGGGTGAATATATGCATAACTGCCTGCCCTGCACCACAAGCACAAATACTTGCACTTGAACTTATTGCGGTAAATGGAAGGATTAATTTTTTTGGAGGTCTACCTGCAGATAAACAGGAAGTAACTCTTAATACAAATCTTATACACTACAGGATGCCAATAGTAACCGGCAGTACAAGGGCTAGCATCCTGCAGTTCAGAAAGACTCTTGAATTTATTTCTGCAGGCATACTGGATGTAA
>CAZANH010000333.1:0-2329 GCA_964486515.1 uncultured Eubacteriales bacterium | reverse complement strand
ATGCCCACGTGCTTTTTAAAAATCTTCCACATGTAGGTTCGATCAATATTGAAATGCCTGGCAATTTCCCGTATGCTTATACTGCTTGCGTAGTGGTATTCAATGTATGATGCAATGGACCATGCAAGATGATTGGTGTGGTCAGTCTGTTCCAACCGCGGATTGCATGACGCCTGGGATTTTTCTATTAAATAGAGAAGCTGATAGAGTGTACTTTTAATATGATTTGCGGAAACAAACCTGTTTTCATGGATGGTTACTGTAAGAGTGGAAATAATGCTGCATATCCTGTGTATATCCACAAGTGAGGCAACAGGATTATTAACGGTCAATCCAAGCTGTTCAAGCATATTTTTCACCCTGGTGCCTGAAAGGCCCATCCAGCAGAAATGCAGCGAATTGTCAGGGTTTGTTGACGAATATGACACAACATTATCGGGAAAGATAGAAAATACGCTGCCTGCAGAGACATCATACCTGCTGTCATTTTGTACAAAAAGCCCTTCCCCGTCGATAACAAAGTGAAGAAGATAATAGGATCTCACGTTTGAAGAAATGCTGAAATAGGGGGAACATTTTTCATACCCGCAGTTAACCATGTCAACTTCACAGTCCTGTTCATATTTTCTGAATACTTCCAAAAGATGCTGGCTTTTACGGATTTCCATAACCTGTAGAAACACCTGCCCTGCATATGACTTTGGAAACAATTATACAATAAAAAGAAACAAAATGCAATTGTATGTGTAAAAATACCCCACTATAATGTACATAAGGATGTTAAATCACTTTGACATTATGACAGAATCACAAGGGGGCAAAAACGCATGAAGATTATGGTATACGAAGGACCAGGGAAGTTAAAGGTGGAGGAAGTTAATGATTTTTCAATAAAGGAAGATGAAGTAAGAATGAAATCCCTGTATTCAGGCATAAGCCATGGAACGGAAATGAATGTATACAAGGGTACTGCCTCGTTTTTCAGACGCAAGCGCGACGGGCGGACAAAACTGTTTTTGGATGCAAAAACAGAAGAAAGTCTGCATGAATGGAGGTTTTGAAAAGGCTGAAACTGGATAATCTCATAACACATGAATTTGATTTTGACGATGCGGCCAAGGCTTATGACATGGTGGAAAACAGGCCTGGGGAAGTAATCCAGGCTATATTTAAGTATAATGAATAAAGGAGCGGATAGATATGAAGTTTTCAGTTTGTATAGATGCGGTATATAATAAAAGGGATTTTGTACAAAGCATGAAGTCTGTTAAAAATGCAGGAATAGAGGCTTTTGAGTTCTGGGCCTGGTGGGGCAGGGATTTAAATAACACCTGAGTTATAGGTTAACGGAGGGAAAAATGAAAAGACTATATTCAATTGCAGATTTGTACAATTTTAATGGAAAACCAATATTAGGGCCCCTTTATGATGCCTTGAAAGGAATTGAGGTGTCACAGGAGTTACTTGACAAGAGAAATGAACGACTTAAAAGCGTCATGAATGGTGTAAAGCCGGATGTTATTCCAATGTATGCCGACACAAAATGGTGGTTCGTGGAGAAATATCATGACGGCACCCTTGAAAAGGAACTTGAGGGATGTGATGTGGACAAAATTTTAAGCACGTCCAGAATAAATTTTCCTCTTAAACGGTATAAGGAACCTGAACCAATACCAGACATAAAAAAGGAGGAATTCTGGTCGGGCAAGCCTGTAAAATATATTAACGGAGGATACCCTGGTAGTCAAAGGACTGTGCGGCTCACTACATCCGTAGGAACCTTGACGGCAAGTGAATCATATGCATCACGCAGTTTTGGTATAACGGAGTATCCGGTCAAGTCCATAGATGATCTGAAGGTTGTTAGATATATCTATGAGAAAATAGCAGAAAACAACTCGAATAAAACAGCAGAGGTTGGAGTACCCCTCACACCTTTTCAGACATTCATAACAATGCTTGCAGGTGTGGAAAATGGAATATACATGTTGTATGATAACAAAGAGGAATTGGAAAACTTCATGGATTTTCTCGAACAGATACTGCTTCCGGTTATTGAATCTGCAGCAGAATCAAATGACATGGTATTTTCTGTTGAAAATCTATCTGCGGATGTAAGCGCATCATTTTTTGACAATTATCTGGGCCCCCAGCTTTCAAGACGGAGTGAAATAATAAAAAAACACAATGCAATTCACGGAATTCACCATGACGGAAAGCTTCAGCCTCTGTTCGGGAGGCTTCAGGAGGTAGGAGTGGATTATGTTAATGGTGTAACAGCAGCGCCCAGCGGTGATGTTGAGGCGGAAGACCTTAGAGACATTGGCGG
>CAZANH010000332.1:0-9656 GCA_964486515.1 uncultured Eubacteriales bacterium | reverse complement strand
CAAAGCAATTACCGATTTTGTTTCCTCTATTGACAAAGAAGTTGTTCTTATGATTGATGAGGTTGATAAAAGCAGTAACAATCAGCTTTTTTTAAGTTTCCTCGGCATGTTGAGAAGCAAATACCTTATGAGAAATGAAGGTGAAGACCATACTTTCCAGAGTGTGATACTGGCGGGAGTGCACGATGTAAAAACTCTCAAGATCAAGCTGAGGCCTGATGCGGAACAAAAATACAACAGCCCCTGGAATATAGCAGTTGATTTTGACATTGATATGAGTTTTTTACCTGATGAAATATCTACAATGCTAAAGGATTATTCCAAAGATAAAAACATAAAAATGAATATTGAAAATATATCTAAAAAACTCTATTATTATACTTCAGGATATCCTTTCCTTATAAGCAGGCTGTGTAAAATAATTGACGAATATATTCTTCCCGAAGAAGAAAAGAAGGAATGGACTGCAGAAGATATTGAAAATGCATTTGAGAAAATTCTTAAAGAGGACAATACCAATTTTGCCAGTCTGATTAAAAACCTGGAAAACAATCGTCAGTTGTATGAAACGGTATTTGACATGCTTATCAAAGGAACCACTAAGACATATAACAGACACAATCCGATAATCAATATAGGTGAAACCTATGGCATATTTAAAAATCAAAATGGAACTTTAAAAATTCACAACAGAATTTATGAACAACTTATATATGATTATATGAGTTCAAAAATTGAAATGTCTGTTAGCATGGGCAGTTATAACTATAAAGGAAATTTGACAAATAATGACTGCTCACTTGATTTTGAGAAACTTCTGCTTAAATTTCAGCAGTTCATGAAAGAGCAGTACAGCAGAAAAGATATGGATTTTGTTGAAAGAAGCGGAAAGCTTTTATTCCTGGCTTTTTTAAAACCAGTTATAAACGGAAACGGGTTTGATTTCAAGGAGGTCCAAATATCCGAGGAAAAAAGGCTGGATATCGTGGTAACATACCTAAATTACAGATATGTTATTGAACTTAAAGTATGGTATGGTACCAAGGCACATGAAAAGGGCATTGATCAGCTGAATGGTTACCTTGAGAGGCTGGACCTTGACAAAGGTTATCTTGTGATATTTGATACCACCAAGAGTTCTCAGAATAAATGGAAAAAGGACCGAGTTGTTATTGATAACAGGGAGATATTCATGGTATGGGTTTGAACTTGTATTTTCATTTTAATCAACGCTGCTTGTTCTTTAATACCAGTTACTACAGCTTTCTTCCCTTAAGTAATTGAACCTTTCCCCAGGGATGAGAAATCAATGGGTCACCAGACTCTTTCATCCATTTAGCCATACGCCCACGAAGTTGTTTAAGAATGCTGGAATAAACCGGGTATTCTACACGATTCACCAATTCCCATGGATCATTTTCAAGATCATACAGCTCATCCACTGCCGTAGCATTCCATATATATTTCCATTTCCGATTAAAAGTTTTGCCAACCTACTATATATATTATAACGCATTAATTCGCAGTGATGAATGATTTTTGTTGAATTATTTTGTGATTGCTTTTTATTATTATCCCGCCTCTGCCTGCGCTGAAAAGAAAATGAATGGATAAAAAAAGACAAAAGCGAGGGGATATTGTTTGAGAATATTGCAATAACCGAAAGTGGGCAGGGGGCTTGCACAAAATTTTTGAAAAGCTGGCTCAAAATGAGTAGTGGCAAATGATATATATTTAATTTGCAACTGACACAAAATCATGTGTAACATTCGAGGGTGTTTTTGCGTTATAATTAACGTAGAGTCAAAGGGGTGAACATGTGGAGGGGTTTGAAAGGCTGTACAGCGAAAACAAAAAATATATTTACTACTATCTGTACAAAATGTGCAGGCAGAAAGAACTGGCGGAGGATCTTGTGCAGGAGGCTTTTTACAGGGCACTGGTGCATATATGCGGAAAAAACAATGTCAGTATCACCCGCTCATGGCTTGTAAAGGTTGCTCACAATGTATTTATCGATTATTTAAGAAAGAACAAGGCCAAATGTGATGATTTTGAAAAGCAAGAATACAGGCTGAAAGCCACACCGGTGAATAAGGACATGAGAATCAACATACAGGATGCACTTGCCGGGCTTCCTTTACGGTACAGGTCCATAATCCTTTTAAAGGACCATTACGGCTATACGTATGAGGAAATAAGCGAAATAATAGGATGCAGCCTTTCAACCGTAAAAGTAACCCTTCACAGGGCAAGAAAAAGATTCAGGGAGGCATATGACTGATGGATAAAAAAATTGATTGCAGTAAGGCAAGGACACTTATGTCGGAATATTTGTCTGGTAATCTTGACCGGGATACCTTCAACCGTATTGAAAAACACCTTGAAAGCTGTCAGGCATGTAGAGAGGTGTTTGATGAGGAGGAAAACAGGATGTTTTTAAGGGGCAGGGATAAAGGCAGAACGTACAATGCTAAAGATATTGAATCAAGGTTTACCAAAAGGATAGCCGGAAAGGTCTTAAGCATAACACTTTTTGCAATAACAGCTGTGTATCTGGTATTCGGTATGCTTATGCCTGTGATAATGGGAAAGGCCCTAATGAATAAAAGTGAAAAAATTCGTTATGCACTGACCGATCTAGCCCGGTTTACCATGCCGGGGGTTTCTGCAGCAGACTTTGAAACTCATACAGGATTGTTCAATATAACGACTGTAGTTGAATATGAGGAAAAACTCATAGACGGAGTGGGGGAGAGAGGCACACTGGATCTTGCTGTTCCAATATATATGGGCAGCAGTGACATGAAGATAAAAAAACCGGACAAAAAAACTGACAACAACTATTTCTTTAGTCCTAAAATACGGAATGTACAAAAACTCATGGATAAGTTAAAACCCATGAAGAATTTTACAAAAGTGCAGTATGCAGTATCTCTTAAGGAGCCTGTCAGTATAACGGACATGGGAGAGATGATTGAAGCAGCCGATCCTGAAGGCAGGTACAGCCGTTATTACTGGTTTTCCCTTGATACAGGAGATCTTTTCAAGGAAGGTCAGAATTTTATTGTAGACAACTTCTATTCTGTTCTGGGACTGCACAATGTACAATGGGGATTTCCCATGAACATAAAGCTTAATGAAATCACCAAGCCCGAAAAGATATATAACTCGGAAGGTGAGGTTATATATGAAATAGATATAGAGGAGAATGAAAACAGCAAATATACTTCCCAGGGGGGAATGGTAAGTATTGAAGTGGCGGAACTTATTTTCAAACGTGAATTCAAGGTTTTTGAAAAATACTGCAGATATTTTGACGACCCAAAATTCATTGAGGATGTAAAAGCCATCAATAAAAATATTGAAGAAAACGGTGTAATGATAAATGGTGTTATTATGGTGTCTGAAACCGAAGATCTGTTGAAGGTTGGGGAATTTGATAATATCACTGCCATTGAAGTAATAGAAATGGATTTTGATTATTAGGATTAGCTATTAATAAAAGGAGTGATTCGAAATGAGAAAAAAATTGGGCTGGGGTTCTTTATCCACTGTTCTTTTTATTCTTGCGGTACTTTTTTCATCCCAGATAGGACGGACCTTCTGTCTGGGTGATATCGTACTTGAAGCGCTGGGGATTGACGCATGGTCGGTGGGTTACAAACAGGGATTTCACAATACAATATATTACTCCGCGGCATTTTCCGTTATCGGCTATGTACTTGGAAGGGTATTTAAAAATGATTATGGTGCAAAAACAGGGCGCAGGCTATGCCTTTTTGCGGCTGTTATCCTAGCATTGTTTATTCCATTTGTTTACATTCCAGGCTGAAATTCCAGGCTGAATGCAAAAAGGGCTGAGGAATATCCAGCCCTTTACAGTATTGGTGGGATGTGCAGGGTTATAGGTTCATGGAGCTCTTCTTTCGGGACCAGTATTTTGTCTATGCATATATCCAGAGCTGTTTATCCATATATTCCATACTTTTTCACAATGTTTTTGACATAATCCCTATTGTTTTTTCTGCACTGCGGACAAATATCTATGAATCCTGATTCCTGTTTTTCACCAAAGTATTCAAGTATATATTTGCGCAGACATCTTCCAACATTATTTAGATCCATATTAGATGAATTTTAAGCTTCAATAAAATCTTGGATTTTGTATAAATAAAATAAATTTATAATCTGATGTTAGAAATTTTAATAATGAATTACTCATGAAGAAACTCCTATTACTTTCTCATGGCTAACCAGCTGAGCTGCATAAAATAAAGCAGCGTTAATATCTTCTTTTTCAAGCTCAGGATAATCTTCAAGTATCTCATTTACACTTACATCAGAAGCCAGGGCTTTCAGAATTTGGTCAACTGTAATTCTCATTAATTGGATTGTAGAACTAGTAGAAGCTGTTTTTGAAGTAAAGATAAAATATTATCTGTTTTGCAGAAGCCTTCCAACAGCCTTTGCGTTTTCTACGGCTTTACCCATTGGATGGTTATTGAAAGATATCAGGGTGTAATTAGAATCATTATCAAGCTTAAGGATTTTCGGGATCCAATTCTCCAGTTCCGAATTTGAATAAAGGTAATCGTATCTCTCTGAACCTTTTCCCGAATACCATTTATCGGAATTTCTCCCATGGAATCTGATATAGGAAACATTTGAAGAGGATATTGCCACATCCCCTATAAGCCCTTTTATATTTGGCTCATCAAGGCATACATATCCCAGGTTTTCTTCTCTTAAAATGTTAATTACAGTTTGATTTATCCATTCCCTGTTTCTGAATTCAATATTCACTTCAACATCACTGAACCATTCCCTCAGCTTTTTCAAATAATCCATATTGTCTGTATTATAGTGAAATGAATATGGAAACTGGGCAAGAATGCATACAAGTTTTCCTTTTTGCAATAACGGACCAACTGAATATATAAACTTTTGAGCATCTTCTCTGCCAAGGTTCCTTTCATGCGTAAACCCGCCGAACAGTTTTACGGAAAATTTAAAATCTTCCGGCGTTTTCCGGTCAATACCTTCAAAAAGCCTTAATCCCGGCATATGGTAAAAAGATGAATTAAGTTCCGTAAATTTAAAATGCTTCGTATAATAAACAAGCATATCTGACGATTTAATACCTTCCGGATAAAACGGCCCTATCCAGTCCTTATAAGAATAACCTGCGGTTCCCGTATAAATCATAACATCACTTCCATTTATCTTTTAATCACACCAAATCTGTTAAACGGGTAAATCCTGAAAACAGCTCTTCCCTGTACTTTCTCAACGGCAATAGCCCCTATGCTCCTACTGTCTATAATATTTGCAGCCCTGTTATCTCCAAGAACATAAACATACCCTTCCGGTACTTTATAACGATCACAATATTCCGTTCTGACAGCTTTTGTAGTATCTCCATTAATATAGGTTTCATCAAGCATTTTCCCATTTACATACACATTACCTTGCTTGATTTCAATCTCATCATTTTCCAAGGCTATAATCCTTTTTATAATTGTTTTTCCTTCCTTGCTCAAAAATTCGGATGCATCTCTAATAGTTACAATATCTCCTGGTTTAAGTATCCCAAATCTCGGCCCAAGCTTTTCAACTATAAGATTATCTCCCTGATAGAGAGTTGGTTCCATTGAATAATTAAATACGATAGTCCTTTGCGCTACAAAAGTTACTATCAGCAAACCCGCCAATATTGCAATTCCTATATGTATAATCCAGTCAAACAATTCCTTAATCTGTGATTTTTCTCCCATTACCGTCCTCCACTGCTATTTAAATGTATTCAGGTGCAACTCTTTCAACTGCTTGTTTTCTACTTCACCAGGAGCATTAGTCACCGGGCACGAAGCATTATGTGCTTTCGGGAAAGCTATTACATCCCTTATACTGTCTCTTCCCGCCATAAGCATCACCAGCCTGTCAAGGCCATATGCTATGCCCCCATGCGGCGGTGTACCATATTTTAATGCCTCAAGCAGGAACTCAAATCTTTTCCATGCCTCTTCTTTTGTAAACCCTAAAAGTTTGAGTATCTTCTGCTGTAAATCCCAACTATTTATCCTTATACTTCCGCCTCCAATTTCAATACCATTCAAAACAATATCATATGCTTTTGCCCTTACCCTTGAAAGCTCTTCATCAAGATATTGCAAATCTTCATCCATCGGGGACGTAAATGGGTGATGCTTGGCAACCCAGCGGTTTTCCTCATCGCTGTATTCAAAGAGAGGGAAATCCGTTACCCATAGGAAATTAAAACTTTTCTCATCAATCAGATTCAGCTTTTTTGCAAGTTCGAGCCTTAAATGCCCCAGTGCGTCAAAAACAACTTCGTTTTTGTCAGCTACAACAAGTATAAGGTCTCCAGGCCTTGCAGAAGCTCTTTCAAGAATTGCACGGATTTCACCATCCGTTAAGAATTTTTTAACGGAAGACCTTATTTCATCCTCCTCCAACGCAATCCACGATAAACCTTTTGCCCTGTATGTCTTGATATATTCCGTAAATTCATCAATTTCCCTTCTGCTGAAAGTTACGCCATCCTTTACATTTATAATTCTTACACTTCCACCTTTTTTCACGGTTTCCGAAAAAATCCTAAAACCGCATTTTGACACTATATCCGATATATCAGCAAGCTCCAATCCAAACCTTGTATCAGGCTTATCCAATCCGTATTTTTCAACAGCCTCATCATAAGTTAATCTTTTGAATGGAAGCTTAAGCTCAATATCTAATACCTTTTCAAACAATTCCTTTATAAAACCTTCATTAATACAAATAATATCATCAATATCCAAAAAGGACATTTCCAAATCAATCTGTGTAAATTCAGGCTGCCTGTCCGCTCTCAAATCCTCATCCCTGAAACATTTTACAATTTGAAAATACCTGTCAAGCCCTGAAATCATTAATAACTGTTTGAAAAGCTGGGGAGACTGAGGGAGAGCATAAAATTTTCCAGGATTTATCCTGCTTGGGACAAGGTAATCCCTTGCACCTTCAGGTGTACTTTTTGTTAGTACCGGAGTCTCAATTTCAAGGAAATTTTTTGATTCAAAATAATCTCTGGCTGTTTTCATAACCTTATGTCTTAATATAAGATTTTTTTGCATATCAGGCCTTCTAAGGTCAATATATCTGTATTTCAGCCTAACCGCCTCATTTACATCCGAATTTTCCTCAATATACATCGGTGGGGTTTCAGCCTCATTCAATATCCTTAACTCTTCAACCATTATTTCTATTTCACCGGTTTTCAGATTTGGATTTTCAGACGATCTTCTCTCAACTTTTCCCCTGACTGCAATTACAAACTCATTTCGTATTAATTCGGCCTTTTTGAAATATTCCCTGCTCAATACCTTATTATTGAAAACAACCTGCAATATTCCTGTTATATCTCGTAAATCTGCAAAAATTACTCCTCCAAGATTTCTTGTTTTATGTGTCCATCCCATAACAGTTACTTCCTGCCCAATGTTTTCGGGCCCAAGGCCTGTACACATATGTGTTCTTTTAAATCCTGATATGGTTTCTCCCATTTTTCATCCTCCGGCGTATTTTAATTAAAGATTTTTCTTAAGCCTGTCCTGTATGGAATCCAGACTAACATTCTTTTCCTCACCATTCCTGAGATTTTTTAGAACAGCTCTGTTTTTTTCAATTTCTTCATCTCCAAGAACCACTACAAAGGTAGCACCAAGTTTATCAGCATGTTTCATCTGTGCTTTCAAGCTTCTGTACATAAGGTCTTTTTCTGCATTTATACCATTGCATCTTAACTGAAATACCAGATTTTCAGCATATTCATAAGCTTTATCACCAACTGATGCAATAAATATATCAATTCCTTCCGGCCTGGATATAACAATACCTCTGCTATCCATTTCAAGCAAAAGCCTTTCCATACCAAGTGCAAACCCCATACCTGGAGTTGGTTTTCCACCACAGTTTCCTACAAGTTCATCATATCTGCCACCACCACAAATCGTCCCCTGGGTACCCACATTTTCTGAAACAAATTCAAATACTGTCTTTGTATAATAATCCAGTCCCCTCACAATAGCCGAATCAACCTTATATTCAATATTAAGATTTTTCAGCCCTGTTTTCACTCCCTCAAAATGTGTCCTGCATTCATTGCAGAGATTATCTATGAATACCGGTGCATGTGAAATTATCTCCTGGCACTTTTTATTCTTGCAATCCAGTATTCTTACAGGATTCTTTTCATACCTTATACGGCAATCATTGCAAAGTTCTTCAAGATGGGGTTTTAGATACTTTTTAAGTTTATCTACATATTTTGACCTGCAAGCAGGACAACCTATACTGTTTATTTTAAGAGTTACATTTCCAATATTAAGTTTTTTGAATATTAAAACCAGCATACTTATAATTTCAACATCCACAGAAGGGCCTTTTGAACCAAACGCTTCAACACCAAACTGGTTAAATTCCCTGTACCTTCCTTTTTGAATATTCTCATACCTGTAAGCCGATATATCGTAATAAAGCTTCACAGGCTGGGGCATTGAAGCCATACCATTTTCAATATAACTTCGTACGACACCGGCAGTCCCTTCAGGCCTCAGTGTTATACTTCTTCCTCCCTTATCATTAAAAGTATACATCTGTTTCCGTACTATATCGGTTGAATCACCCACGCCTCTTTCAAATAATTCTGTATATTCAAAAACAGGGATTCTTATTTCCCGGTATCCAAAATTTTTACAAACCTTTGTAATAATTTTCTCAATATACTGCCACTTGTATACTTCAAGCGGTAAAATATCCCTTGTTCCTTTTGGTGCCTGTATAAGCATTGCATAAACCTCCGGACTATATTATATCAGCAAATCTTTAGTATATTTTAATTTTATTCCAATGTATTGTCAACACCTTATATATTCTTTTAAAACATCTGTAAGGTATTCCATATCCTCATCCGTACCCATGCTGATTCTTAAAAAGTTATTTATCCTGTCTTTGTCAAAATACCTTACAAGAATGCCTTTTGTTCTAAGAAAGTCAAATATTTCCTTTGCATGTATTCTTTCATAACTTACAAATAAAAAGTTCGCCTTTGAGTCAATTACCTTGAAACCCAATTCTTTTGATAATTTTGCCGTAACCCATTCCCTTGTATTAATTATCCTGGTTTTTATTTTTTTAAAATATTGTTCATCCTTTACAGCCTCAACCCCTGCAATCATTGCAAGCATATCAAGCGTATATGAATTTATTGAGTTTTTAACCCTGTCAAGGCCTTCAATAAGTCCCGAATGACCAAGCGCGTATCCTATCCTCAGGCCGGCAAGTGAACGTGACTTTGAAAATGTCCCCGTAACAAGAAGATTGGGATAATCTTCTGTGAGTTTTACACATGACTCCCCTCCAAAGTCAACATATGCCTCATCTATTATTACCACGCAATCACCGTTGTGTTCAAGTATATCTTCAATGTAACTTACAGGCATAAATTTTCCGGTCGGTGCATTTGGATTGGCAATTACAATCCCATCATTCTTTTTATAAAACATTTCAGGATGTATTGAAAAATTTTTGTCAAGTGCTGCAATTTTATAGTTTATTTCAAAAAGCTTTGAGTATACGGGGTAAAATGTATA
>CAZANH010000331.1:0-11669 GCA_964486515.1 uncultured Eubacteriales bacterium | reverse complement strand
GTTTATGGTGAAGATACTCTGGAGGAGAACCTTGACTTCATAGCCAAAGCTCTTGGGAATAAGGGTGGTACATCCCGTGAGGTTATCCGCAATTATTTTCTTAAGGAATTCTATAAAGACCATGTGAAGACTTACCAAAAACGTCCGATTTACTGGATGTTTGACAGTGGTAAGGAAAACGGATTCAAAGCGCTTATATATTTGCATCGGTATAATCAAGATACGGTTGGCCGTGTCCGTGCCGATTACCTGCATAGAACGCAGGCAGCCATAGAAAACTCAATATCACGCTGTGATATAGTACTGGGAAGCAATGCAGCGGCAAGTGACAAGGCCAAAGCTGTGAAGCAGAAAGAAAAACTTGTGAAGCAGCTTGCAGAAACCCGTGTTTATGACCAGGCAATAGCACACATTGCTCATCAACGGATTCCCCTTGACCTTGACGATGGTGTTGTAGTAAACTACGCCAAATTCCAGGGAATTGAAGTATCAAGTGAAGGCAAAAAAACTGTAAAAATAGATTTGCTTGGGAAAATATAACTTTATTATTACACTTTTATGGAATAATAATGTATAATCATTCATAAGAGAGGTGATTTTATGGCACGGCATTTTACTGAAATAAGTATTGAAACATACAGGGGAATAAAGGACTTAAATATAAAAGATATTGGAGATGTCAATATACTTGTAGGTGACAATAATTCTGGCAAAACGAGTGTGCTGGAGGCTGTTCAGATTCTATGCGACCCAAGTGAATACAATATTATACAGGTAGCAAGACAGCGTGAAAAATACAAGCTCTCCATAAGAATGGGATTATCAGTTTTAGATCTATTCTTATATATGTTTAATGTTTCTTCTGATATGAAGAATTCAAATCAATATAAAATTGCTTTATCCTCTGTTCTTATTGGAAATATATTTGATGTAAAAATTCAAGGAGAGATTATTGAACAATTAATGGATTTGAAGGAAATTGCACGATATAATCCTATAATCAGAAATAAATTATCTCATGACTTGGTTGAAGAGCAGGAAGAAGTTAAAACTTTCATTGGGAAAATTATTTCATCATTTCCTCCACAAGATCAGATTACTATATTCCAGTATGGAAGACCTACCAAAGATACAAAATTGGAGATAAATACATACACAAGGCTTATAAAAGTGTCAGAGTCAAATCCGATTATAGTTGTACGAAATGTCCAAACGATAGACCATGTAGTGGAGAATGCTTTTAATAATATAATAAAAAACAAAGAAATAAAAGAAAAGGCAATAACCTTATTAAAAGATTTTGACAGCAGTATTTCAGACTTAAGATATATAAATGAAAATGACAGATTTGTACCTGTTGTTGAAAGTATTCTCCCGGAATATTTGCCATTATCAATGTACGGGGACGGTATGAAAAAAGTACTCACAATTTTGAATGCTTTAGTATTTGCTGAAGGTGGTGTTGTTCTGGTTGATGAATTTGAAACAGCGGTGCATACTTCCGCAATGGAAAATGTTTTTAAGTTTATGATTACAACGGCCAAAGAATTGAATGTACAGCTATTCTTAACAACACACAGCATAGAAGCTGTTGACAAGGTTTTAAGCTGTGCAGGTGAAGAAATAGATAATATCAGGGTAATAACCCTAAAAAAAGATGATGTGTCAGGACAGACATTATCACGGAATATGAAAGGAAGCGAAGTTTTAAAAGACAGAAAAAACTTTGATTTTGAGGTAAGGGAATGAATACAATTGATTTGTTTGATAAACTGATAAAGCTTATAAACGAAGGTGGACCGGCATGAATTTACAGACAATACAGGAAAAACTGAATGAAGAGTTTAGAAGAAACGAACGCAGGCTGGTTTTCTGGTATGATGATAATGCTGAATTCGCTGAGGAGATTGATACATTACAGCTTAATAACGCTAAAATACATAAGTTGACTGGGGATAATGCACTTTTTACAAAATATTTTCTTGAGTGCGAGGATCGGCAAAACAGTTATCTGGTATACGCTCCCTTTCCAAAGCCATCCGATAGGGAAAATCACCTTGCCGACATGGCCTATTATTCAAAACAATTTTACGCGAACAGAGTTTCTTTGCTGTGCGCTGATCTTCATATACCCGAAAAATACAAGGAGCAATTATCGAGGTATACGAAGTTCTGGCGGTCTAATGACAGGATTGAGAAATTTGCTGCTTTAGGTATAGATAATTATAATCCTGAGACAATAGAGGTTGGTTTGCTGGCAGTACTGGCGGGAGTCAAGATACCAAGCTTTGAAGAAGTCCTAAAAGCAGTTATAATAAGTGGTGAGTATAATGAAAACAAATACATAAGTACCTTTGACAAGATGGGTCTTCTTGATTGTTTCTGGCATTTATGCCAGAAGTATTATGGTTATATTGATGAAAAACCAACTGTTGAGAAACTGGTTGTCACTTTGCTTATAACCTATACCGGCCATCACTTTAAAGGAGATTTGCCAAAGCCCTGGCAGCAGTTTGTTTCATATAAAAAGAATGATATTGCCGTATTTATATCAAATCTCATGAATAATGTGCTTTACAAAGGCCAGTTTGACCTGATTGCAGGGCATGTTTCGGTTAAAATAAAAGCAACGGATTATTTAAAAAATATTCCGGTTGAGAATTATTTTGAGTGTGATACATTTGATGTTTTTGATATCAATATTATCACGCATTTGGCATCTGTACTAGTGTCAAATGCAGAACCGCTTCCGGAGAGCTACAGGGAAGTAATTAAAAAGCGAAGCAGCAAAAAGCATTTTGCGTCCGGTTATGCTTTATATTATCAAGCAATTGACAAAGCCGACAGGATGATTGCCCGGATAAAGAAATTTGGCATGCAAAGTGCTCAGGATATTAATGAAATTATCAGACTCTATGTTTCGGAATGGGCAGATATAGACATGCATTACCGGGGTTTTTATACAGCTTTTGACAGCATTGAATCAAATGGTATTTTGCATGAGCTGAGAAACCTGATAGAGAATATTTATACGAACAGCTATATTATGAAATTATCAATAATGTGGGCGGATAAATTGGAGGGGGTATCTTCTTTTGGTGAATTACCTGCTCAGAAGCAGTATGATTTTTATGACCATATTGTTTCTAAATCGGCTAAAAAAGAGTGTACTGTTGTTATCATTTCCGATGGGTTCAGGTATGAATGCGGGATAGAGCTTAACAAACGGCTTAATGAAAAAGCAAATACAAGTTCCAAACTACAGTATATGATCACTTGTTTGCCTTCTTATACAAGATTGGGAATGGCTGGCTTATTGCCTCACAAGTCTATAACATTTACTACTGAAGGGTATGATAATTTGGTTGACGGAGAGCCATGCATGTCATCCGAACAAAGAGAAAAAATATTGAAATACTATAATCCCTTATCAGTAATGACTACCTATTCAGAAGTAATGGCCATGAACAGGGAGGCAGTTCGTAAATTAATGACCGGACAGGAGCTTGTTTACATTTACCACAACCAGGTCGATGCAAGAGGTGATAATAAAGCTACTGAAAATGAAGTGTTTATGGCTGCTAGTGAATCAATAAGTGAGATTATGAATCTGATACAAAAGCTTACTGTGGACAAGTCCATTACCAATTATATAATTACAGCGGATCATGGATTCATATACAAGAGAGACAAGCTTGATGAAAGTGATAAAGTAAATTTACACAAGCAATCAGGAATTTACTTGAACAAGAGGTTTATATTGTCAAAAAAGCCTTTAGCCATTGAAGGAACGCTTTGTTATACACTGGATTATCTTGGTTCCGAAAACAAAGATGTTTATGTAACTGTGCCACGGGGGGCTGATATTTTTAAAATTACCGGAGGCGGACAGAACTATGTGCATGGAGGGGCCTCACTTCAGGAAATTGTTGTTCCATTAATCATGGTAAAGACAGAAAGATACAAAAAAGAAATCGGCAATGTAGAAGTTGTACTTACATCATTATCTCGTAAGATTACGAACCTTATTACTTATCTTGATTTTATCCAGACAGAAAATGTCAGTGATACACTGCAGCCGGTCAAGATCAAAGTTTTCTTTGAAACCGGGTCAGGTGAAAAAATATCCGACGAGGAACTTATTATTGCCGACAGGAAAAACGCTTCACCTGAAAAACGGCAGTTCCGTGAGAAATTTACTTTCCGGAACCGCAAATATTCAAAAGACGAGAAATACTATCTTGTAATGAAGGATATGATTTCCGATATGGAAATATCAAGGTATGAGTTTATTATAGATATTGCATTTGCTGACGACTTTGGTTTCAGTCTGTAAAGGGGTGTTTGAATGAACGAACTGTCAGAAAAACTTATCAATATATTTCCAGGGAAAATTGTCCGAAAGGATTTGACAAAAAAGATAAAAGAGGGTGCAAATGTACCCGTATATGTACTGGAATACCTGCTTGGCATGTACTGCGCTTCTACTGATGAGCAAGCTGTGGAAGAGGGTGTTGACAATGTCAGAAAAATTCTTGCAGAAAACTTTGTCAGGCCAGATGAAGCTCAAAAGATAATATCAAAATTGCGTGAGCGTGGAAGCCACACAGTTATAGACAAAATTTCAGTTAAATTGGATATTAAGTATGACCAGTATATTGCTGAGTTTTCAAATCTGGGTATTAATTTTGTTCCTATTTCCGAGGAGTATGTTGCCAGGTTTGAGAGGCTGCTGTGCGGTGGTATCTGGTGCATAATAAATATGGAATATTTTTATGACGAAAACGACAGGAAGAGATGCCCATTTATCATTCGCAAGCTTACCCCGATTCAGATGCCAAGTCTTGATCCGGATGAAGTGAAAACCGGCAGGGAACATTTCTCAAAAAAAGAATGGATTGATATTTTACTTCGTTCAATCGGCATGGAACCGTCGCATCTCACAGAACGTGTAAAATGGCTTCATCTTGCCCGTATGATGCCACTCATAGAAAATAACATTAATCTTTGTGAATTAGGTCCACGTGGAACAGGGAAATCTCATGTTTATAGGGAGATTTCTCCAAACAGCATACTCGTATCAGGGGGGCAAACCACTGTAGCTAACCTGTTTTATAATATGAGTAATAAGACTGTCGGTTTGGTTGGTATGTGGGACTGCGTAGCTTTTGATGAAGTGGCCGGAATCAAGTTTAAAGACAAAGATGGTATACAGATTATGAAAGACTTCATGGCATCCGGCTCATTTTCACGGGGAAAAGAAGAAAAGGCAGCTTTGGCTTCGATGGTTTTTGTGGGGAATATCAATCAAAGTGTGGATAACCTGTTAAAAACATCTCACTTGTTTGAACCATTCCCGGATGATATGAACAGCGACAGCGCTTTTTTTGACAGGATGCATTGTTACATACCCGGATGGGAGATTCCCAAGTACAGGCCAAAATTTTTTACGGATGACTATGGATTTATAACAGATTATCTTTCAGAATTCATAAGGGAGTTGAGAAAGATTTCCTATGCCGACGCGTTTGACAAGTATTTCAAGCTGGGTAATAACCTCAATCAGCGTGATGTAATAGCTGTCCGCAAGATGGTTTCCGCAATGATAAAACTTATCTACCCTCATGGAAAGTTTGAAAAAGATGATGTGGAAGAGATTCTGCGTTTTTCCCTGGAATGCAGACGAAGAGTGAAAGAACAACTAAAACGAATAGGAGGAATGGAATTTTATGATGTGAATTTTTCATATATAGACAATGTATCTTTTGCAGAGGAATTTGTTCCCGTACCTGAACAGGGTGGAGGCAAGCTGATCCCCGAAGGCATTAGTAAAGCTGGACATGTCTATACCATCGGAAGAGGCAAGTCTGGTATGATTGGCACATATAAAATTGAAACTGAGATGGCCAATGGATCAGGCAAGTACATCTGCACGGGAATTGGGAATATGCGTGAGGCTAAGGAAGCGGCGGATACTGCATACCGCTATTTAAAAGCTAACAGTAAATCAATAAGTGGAACAATCTCAACCCTGAACAAGGATTTCATGCTTCATGTGCAGGATTTGAACGGTGTAGGAATAACAAGCAGTTTATCACTTGCAGCCTTTGTTGCTCTTTGCTCTGCAGCTCTCAATCGCCCTTCCGTATCAAGTTTAGCCATATTGGGAAGCTTGAGTATTGGCGGAACAATTACTAAAGTAGACGAACTGGCTAATGTTCTGCAGGTATGCCTTGACAGCGGAGCGAAAAAAGTATTAATTCCAATATCGTCAGCTGTGGATGTTGGAACAGTGCCGCCTGAGTTAATGGGCAAATTTAACCTGATTTTTTATCAATCTCCGGAAGATGCGGTTTTTAAGGCATTAGGAGTGGAATAAAATAGGATAATTTATATGGCAAATTAAAATAACTGGGGGTGTAATAGTAATGAAACCAAATATTCAACAAAAAAACTCATACGCTTGGACTTCTTTCTATATGGAGTTTGCCGATAGGCTGTTGCAATACAAAAATAATCGCACGGAGCTTCTTGTACTAATCAAAGATGTATTTGATAATTTAGAGCTTAACTATCCATTTAAAGAAAAAGGAAAACCTATTGACGACATTTGTCCGTAAAAATGAAAAAAGATATTGGATTTATGCTCCTGGAAGAAATTCAATAAAATGGGATGAATTTTATACTCAAGGAATCATGGGTATTGGCAACACTTTAGCTGAAAGATTGCTTTTATAGAACCAGGCAGAAATCACAGCATCAAATCCGGGAAACAGTTTAATCCTATGCTGTATTTACAAAAAATTATGATGTATAACTTATCATTCTATCAATAATTTCTATGTAATTATCGTTAAAATTGTTTATATTAAAATATTCTCAAGATATTCCCGGAAAATATTTAAAAATATCACTATATTTATTGACATTTTTAATTATTCGTGGCATTATAGAATAATAAAAAATATGTAAAATTATGATATTTTTTATTATATTATAAAAATAATACTCAGGCTCTGGAATTAAATAAAAAACATAAAATGAGTCCATTTTAAGAACATTCCAGGAGAGTGCTAATATATGCTAGAAGAAAACCAGAATAAGAATATACCCCAAAGGCTTGTCCGTTTAATAAATGATCCTACACGCATTGGAATACTTACTGGACGTATACAAAAAAGAACTGGTCGCATATTTCATCAAATTCAATTTGCAGATAGTACTGCCCAATATAAACCTGAAAGTCAATTTGAATTTATAACAAATCGTCAATATTCGCCTCTTGATATGCTTAAAGAAGGAAAATTAGGACGTGCTGTAGATTTAAGAAGGACACTGACTCATGTGAAGTTATCGGGAAGGCTTGCCGATGTTATTTATAGTATGAAAGCTACTAATACTGACTTTTATGCCTATCAATTCAAACCAGTTATAAAAATATTGGAATCTCCATCAAATAGTCTGTTGATTGCTGACGAGGTCGGACTTGGAAAAACCATAGAAGCAGGCCTTATTTGGACCGAACTTAGAAGCAGATTTGATATGCGAAGACTTGTTGTACTTTGTCCAGCTGCATTACGTGAAAAATGGCAGCGAGAATTGTCTAATAAAATTGGTGTATCAGCACAAATATGTGATGCCAATGAGATGTTGAGTATTATCAATGAAGAAGGATTTCAAACAAGAGGGTTTGCATTGATAAGTAGTATTCAGGGATTAAGACCTCCAAAAGGTTGGGAATATAAAGATTTTGGCAAGCCATCTGCAAAGCTTGCAAGATATTTAAGGGAAATGGAGAATGAAGAAAGACTTATTGATTTATTGGTTATTGATGAAGCACACCATATGAGAAATAGCGAAACTCAGACAAATGAACTTGGAAGATTATTCAAGAATGTTTCTGAGTATTGTGTTTTACTTACTGCAACACCTATTCATAATAAAAACAGAGATATGTTTTCGCTGCTACAGCTTATAGATTATGATACCTTTTCCAGAGAAGATGCTTTTACCAATATTTTGTCAGCTAATGCCCCATTAGTAAAAGCAAGAGATAAAATACTCGGAGCAGATATTGATATAAATGAGATTAAAAGGCTGATAGAAGAAGCAAGTAATCATCCTTTGCTAAAATCTAACAGACAATTATCTATGATAAATGATATGCTTATAAAAACGAATCAATTAAATCATCGAGAAACGAGAAGTAAATTGGCTTATAGACTTGAAACAGTAAATTTATTGGCTCATGTTATTACAAGGACCAGAAAAAAAGATGTCAGTGAAAATAGAGTTATCAGAAACCCTCTTGTAGAATTTGTTGAACTGGAACCTGTTGAAAAAGAGTTTTATGAACTGGTAACAGATGTTGTAATTCAATATGCGATTAAATGTGAAGTAAATGAACGCTTTTTAGCAGCCCAGCCGCAAAGGCAGATGACAAGCAGTATGGCAGCAGCTTTACAGTCATGGCAAAAAAAACTTGTTGAAGTAGAGGAGTCGATAAAAACGGGAGACTCAGAATATGATTATAACTTGGAAGAAAAACTTGGGCCATTAGCTACAGAAATTGTGCTGAGATCAAGAGATTATATCGATCTTGGTTTATTAGTAAAAGTGGATACAAAATATAGACGATTAATACATATTCTAAGTGAATTTTTTAGAAATCATCCAAATGAAAAGGTCATAGTTTTTTCAACTTTTCGTGCTACACTTAAATATCTTGATAAACGGTTAAAAGAAGATGGTATTAATTGCATACTGTTAATGGGTGGGCAAAGAGAAACAAAAGATGAATTAATACATAGGTTCAGTAGAGCTGATGGGCCAAATATTTTACTTTCATCTGAAGTAGGCGGTGAAGGCGTTGATATTCAATTTTCGCGTATCTTAATCAACTATGACCTGCCATGGAATCCAATGAGGTTAGAACAGCGTATTGGCCGTATAGACAGAATTGGGCAGAAAGCAGAAAAGATTACTATCTGGAATATATTCTATAATGATACGATAGATTCAAGAATATATACTCGCCTTTATGATAAATTAGATTTATGCCGTTATGCCCTTGGAGATTTTGAAGAAATCCTCGGTGGAGAAATTAGAAAACTAGAGATAGAATTATTATCGGGGAAATTAACTCCTGAACAGCAAAACAGAAGAATTGATCAGACTGCTCAAGCACTTTCCAATCTACGTTATGAAGAAGAAAAACTGGAACAGGATGCAGTCAGTCTGGTTGCATATGGAGATTATATACTGAATCAGGTACAGGCAGCTTATCAATTAAACAGATGGATAAGTGGCGAAGATATTAAGGTATATTTATTTGATTATTTAAAATTGAACTATCCAGGCTGTGAATTGCACCAGATGGAACCTGACTCGTTAATATATGATATTGAGCTTGCTGAAAAGGCAAGATTTGACCTCAATAAATTTTTAGATAAAAACAAATATTCTTTTACAACAAGGCTTGTTTCTTCATCAAATCCTGTAAGATGCAGATTTGAAAATCAAACGGTTACTTACCAAAAAAAATCAGAGGAAGTAATAAATCAATTCCATCCCCTTATACGAATGGTTAGCTCAAGAATAAAAGAAAGAGAGGAACAACTAACACCGGCAGTTGCCTTAAGATTAAAATCAAGTGTTGTTGATAAAACATTTAAAAAAGGAATATATGTGATTGCCGTACAACACTGGTATTTCAGTGGTTTGCAAGATATAGAAAAACTATCTTATGCTGCCACAGGAATTGAAGAATTTAATTCACTTCTTGATCCTACTTCTGCTGAAAATCTTGCAACTGTTGCTGTTGCCAGAGGCGAAGATTGGCTGGAAGCAGTAAACATAGTTGATATGAATAAAATCTACAATATTTCAAATGAAATACTTTTTGGAAAACTGGATAGAGAATTTAGTATTTTTTGTGAGGAATTGAAGGCAAAGAATGAAGACAGAGCCGATATACAATTACATACACTTGAACATCATTATCAAAATCAAATGTCTTTGTTGGAAAATATTGCCGATAAACATCGTTCTAATAATCGATATCCACTTCTAAAAGCAACTGAAGGACGTATCATGGCATTAAAGTTACGAGTTGATCAACAGCGTTTGATAATTAAAAACAGGCGAAAAATAAAATACGACTCCAAAGAAATTGCTTTAGCAATAATACTAATAGTATAAACAGGAGGTTTACTATGATTCTGAAGGATTTAAAGAAGTTAAAGGAAGCATTGTTCCCAAAACAAGGTGAAACTTCAGTTCCAATTATTAATAAACGCATTCTGCAATATAAAAATTCTGGAAAAAAGGGAGAATGTGAAATAGTTATTGGAGTTGATTTTGGGACTTCTTCATCCAAGGTTGTAATACAAGCACCAGATCTGCCTGGTCAACCAAGTTATGCCGTGAATTTTGAAGAGCTTGCCTATAAATCAATGTCTTATCTGCTGCCAACCAGGCTGTTTATTTTTCCTGACGGAACATGTTGCTTGGATAGAAAATCTGGATCAAAAATTGTAAAAGATATTAAGGTTGAGCTTTTGACAAAGGAAATATCACAAAAGAACAATCTTGGTTCTACTATGCAGAACTATCCTCCAGAAGCAACTGCTGCTGCTTATATAGCCCTTCTTCTGCAATATAGCCGTAACTGGTTTCTTAAGTCTAAAAAAGATATTATAAGGCAGTTTTCAAAATTCATATGGAGTTTTAACCTTGGCGTTCCTTCTCCATGCATCGAAGACAATGAAGAGAATCGAATATTCAGGCGTGTAGGAATAGCTGCCTGGATGTTATCTGTTAATGGCAAAAAAAATGTGTCAATCAATGAAGCAAAACTATTAATAAATAATTTGAAAGAAAAAGGAATAGAAGAAAGTGGGAGTTTGATTGATTGTGACTTTGAAATCATACCTGAAATTGCGGCAGGAGCAGTAGGATATGCGCTTTCAGACATGCGTCGTAGTGGCTTGCATGTTATGATAGATATTGGCAATGCAACTATAGACGCCTGTACATTTTTACTTAATACAAACGAAGACAGTGATAGATACAGTATCCTTATTGCTGATGTGAAGCAATTGGGAATATCAAGGCTTTATATGGATAAAATAAATGCTTTAAGGGATTGTTTTGAAAAAAAAGTAAAAGCTTTAAGAGATTCATATGAACCTCTTAATAAATATGAGGATAACTTGGAACAGTTTAGAATTGGACATGATCAAGTTAATAAATTATTTACTGAATATAAAGAGAAACTTAAAAAAGACATTAAAGATATGTTACACAAAATCATTTGGCAAACCAGACTTCGCCGTGACCCAATAAATTCTATTTGGGAAAAAGGAAGGCTTCCTGTTATTTTAATTGGTGGTGGAAGCAGTGAGAAGTTCTTTCGCTCAATAGTCGAAAACATTGGCCCATGGATCAAAGAATACACCTTTAATAATGGAATTAAATTAATGGAAGCACAATTCCCAACAACACTTACTGAATCGGATCAAAGTGATGTCCATCAATATCTTGCCGTTGCATGGGGGCTAAGTCATCGTTCGCTGGACATAGGTGAAATAATACCGGCAGATAGAATAAGTGATGTAGAAGGACCTAAACGTGTAGATTACAGTGAGAGATATGTACGTAAGGAAGAT
>CAZANH010000330.1:0-4578 GCA_964486515.1 uncultured Eubacteriales bacterium | reverse complement strand
GTTATATGCAAGAAAGCTCTACCTTGACGGAATACTTTCAAAAGACACAATGCAGCTGTTTGTTCAGGATTTTGTTAAGGGTAAGGGTGCGGTAAGTGTTGCTTACGGTGATGCTGTGAAGATCTCGGACCAGACTGCTATTGCAAAAGCAGTGCCCGGGGCTGAAATAGAAAGCTGGTCACCGTTTGGCGCAGACCCCGATTTAAAGCTCGTATCCAATTTTAAATCAGGAAACTTTATGGCTATTCCTGTAACATCGAGGAACAAAGAGAGAGCTATGATGTTCCTTGATTGGATGGTTTCATCCCAGGAAAACTACGATTTGTTTGCATACGGAATAGAAGGCAGGGATTATGAAATCGTAGATGGCGACTGTTTCCGGTGGAAACTTGATACTCAGTGGTATTACTTCGCATGGGCCTGGGTACAGAACCCAACCCAGGATAGAATGCAGGCCGGTCTCCCCGAAAATGCAAAAGCAGCACTTGCTTTCCGTGCCAATGCAGATAATTTCGAGCCGGATATAGCGTTAGGTTGGGAATTTGACAGAAGCCCTGTCAAAAACGAGATTGCTCAATACAATGCGGCAGCAAAAGAAATGCTGAACCCGATCATGCAGGGGGTTGTTGACCCGGCAGTTGAGTTCCCTAAATTTAAAGAAAAAGTTTATCCTATTGTTAAGAAAATTCAGGAAGAAATGCAGAGGTCATTGGATGAATACCTAAAGAATAAAAAATAATAATACTTTTGAAGCATAAAACATTAAGAATTAGACGAGAATCCCCGCAGAAGCGGGGATTCTCACAGTATGCCATGGTATAAATTGGATTTTTCATGCCTGAAAATATTTAGATGGGAGAATGGATCAATGAATAAAAAGTCTATTATAGCTGTTGGTTTAGTCTTTTGCTTATCATTTTTTGCAGCTGCATGTGGGGATAATCCTGAGAATAGTAATATACAAAAAGATGATTCTACTGTTCAAGGAGACGGCGGTAAAATGGGCAATAATGACAGTAATATGGAGAATAAAGGTGCAGAATACTTATACTCTCATGAAGTAGATTATGTGCCCTTAAGCGAATACAAAGGGAAGATTCAATTCAAAACTATTACAAGTGAAATATATTAATATATTAATTTTTCTCTGTTTAGTCAAGCGGTGTGCTAAATTAACTATTTTTTCCACTGAGAACAAGCAAACTCGCTTCGCTCGGTGATTAAACTATTAATCAGGTTCAAATTTTAAAATGGACACAAAGTCTTTTATTATGATAAAATAATAACATGAATTATAGTATTATGAATAGTTGGGGGCGATAATGAGGATGAATCCAAATAAAAGAGCTTTATTAGTGGAAGATGATTATGATATATGCGAACTTGTAAAAATAGTTCTTCGTTCCGAAGGATTTGCCACAGATATTGTACATGAAGGAAATTCGGGTTTGGATATGGCTATGCAAAATCGTTACAGCATAATTATTCTGGATATTATGCTTCCGGGGATGAGTGGCTGGGATATATGTAAAAAAATCCGGGATGGCTCAGCCGGTTCCAATGTACCAATTGTGATGCTGACAGCTAAAAACGAAGAATCAGATAAGGTGCATGGTTTGGAAATAGGGGCGGATGATTATATTTCAAAGCCGTTTAGTCCGAGGGAACTGCTAGCCAGAGTCAAGGCGTTGATGCGCCGGGTGGCGGATTTTAATGATATGCAGCAGAAAATGACGTTTGGAAATGTTATGATAGACACAGGAAGATATGTGGTGGAGGTTAAAGACAAGCCAATAACATTAACTCCAAAGGAATTTGAATTATTGGTAGTTCTGACCCAAAATGAAGGACAGACAATGAGCAGAGACCAGCTTTTGCAAAAGATATGGGGATACGACTATTTTGGTGATATGAGAACGGTAGATGAACATGTTAAAAGAATAAGACAGAAGATTTCAAAAGAAGACAAAGAAAATATGTATATACACACAGTATGGGGGGTTGGATATAAATTTGAAGTTAAGAGAAAAAATTAATAACTATAAGCCCAGTACACTTTTTAGTAAAATATTTTTTTCAAATCTTGTGATAGTTATTATTACATTAATTATTGTGGGATTTTTGTTTTTCAACCTGATTGAAAAATACCTGTTTAGTTTTCATGAATGGGAATTGACACAACAGGCTAAGAAAGTGGCGGATGTATTGCAGGACGACTTCAAAGAAAAAAAATATAAGGAATTGCAAAAAACAGTAGATACTTTGGTCCACTCAATGGACGTAAAAGTAAGGGTGTTTGATACACGCTTAGATTCATCTGACAGTCAAATAATTCATGCCATACCGAAAAACGAGGAAGAGGAAATAAAAATAGGACTGCAGCCCTATGAGATAGAAAGTGTTATGCAAGGTAATGTATTGTCAAAGAAATTATATGGTCCTAACATACAGAGATTATTGGTTGCTATGCCGGTTACAAAGGAAAACAAATCCAATGAATTGCCGGAAAAGGATGATGTGCCGGAAAAGGAGGATATTATTGGAGTTATTACAGTAAGTGCTCCAATAACAAATATTGAAACAACTATGTCAAGAATAAGCAGAGTGGCATTTTATTCAGGGATTTTGTCTGCAATAATTGCCAGTATTATGGCTTTTGTAATTTCAAGGACTATTTCACGTCCTGTTAGACTTTTGATAGGAGCTGCCAAAAAAATGGCTGCGGGAAATTATAAAAACATTCGTAATTTTCCCGCAGGAGGTGAATTGAAAGAATTGGTAATGGCCTTTAACAGAGCAACTGAAGAAGTTAAAAAGACAATTGATGAACAAAAGAGGCTTCAGGTTTTGCGGCAAAATCTGGTTGCAAATGTATCACATGAGTTCCGGAGCCCGTTAACTTCAATACAGGGTTTTGCAGAGTCCATACTCATGGGGTATATCAATGAAGAGAAGGAAAAAGAGAAATGTTTGAAAACAATATTGAAAAATTCCATGCACTTAAAAAGACTGGTTGATGACTTGCTTCAACTTTCTCATATTGAAAGCGGATATTTTAATTTGAAACTTAAATGGATAAATGCTGTCACAGTAGCTAAAAATGCTTTATCCAGCACTGAACCGGAAGCTAATGAAAAAAATATTAAAACTACTCTTAAAACAAATTCAGATATTTTACCTATGTATGCAGACAAAGACAGGGTTTTTCAAGTTCTGACCAACTTACTGCGAAATGCAATATATTATACGGATACTGGCGGAAAAATAGTTTTATCTGCAATAAAAATGAGAAATAAAATTATTTTTAGAGTGAGAGATAACGGAGTTGGGATATCTTCAGAACATATCCCATATCTGTGGGACCAGTTTTATAAGGCAGAGTCAATAAAGAATAAATCTCATAGGGGAAAGGGTCTTGGATTATCAATAGTAAAAAAAATAGTGGAGCTTCACGGCGGTAAAGTCAAAGTAAAAAGTATTTATGGTAAGGGAAGTATTTTTGGTGTTATTTTCCCTAATGTCACCAGTGAAAAATAAGAACTTTTATTTACAAAATATTTAAACAATTATTAAACCTTATTGAATATTTGATGCTATCATATTATTAGAAACTGAGATATAGCTGCAGCAGTTATTTTTTCAGTCTACAAGATTGTAATATTTTTGTGTAATATGCGGAATATAGGTCTTGGGACGGGAGGTGAATCTTTCTTGCGAGCTAAAAGAAAATTTATACTGTTTTTTACTGCACTGTTTTTAGTATCATCCCTGTTTTTAGCAGGTTGTGAACCGATAGACACTGAGGGGCAGCCTGATGTGCAGGAAGATGTTAACTAAAATTAATATAATCTTAATAGCTTATCACCTAGTTTGCTCCGTACGGAGTCAATACTTGTCAGGATGTTTGATATACCTCGCAGAGTGCTGCGGGGTATATCTTTTTATATTTTCATACATGCTGTCATACTGGTTTTATAAGAATCAACCCCGATATGGATAATTTTAAAATAAAAATTTTTAATAAGGGATGAAAATTAGAGTAATTTTTTATATAATATATTAAGGACTGGAATGAAATCAAACTAACGCCGTATTTTAACAGAGGGGGTCTCCAAATGACAAAGTATGATATTAAAAAGGACGTTGATAAATATACAGACTTATACAAGCAATAATAGCTGCAACGAGTGCTGCTGCGGTTGCAGTTTCTTCTGCCTCTACATAAGCAAAACGAAACGCAGGGACATACAAATAATAACCATAACCATTCTACGCTGCAGGATAGTCTTCTTGTTCAATCAAAGGTTTCACATCCTTATACAGGCCAAAAGCTTCTTCTGCAGCAGAAACAGACTCATCGACATAGGTTTGCAAGCATCAAAATAGCATAGTCTCTTTTGCCGGTTGGTGTTTCCAGATCAACTGAATTTAACAGCTCGATGATTTCGGAATCTGTAAATCCTTCGTGAAGCTTTCGCTATGGCGCTACAAGCTTAGGAACGGCAGTTTTCAAATCAGCGTCCGTGTATTTATTTTCATATAGAAACCCTAAGAAGACCCTGCTGGTATATAGAAGTT
>CAZANH010000329.1:0-9992 GCA_964486515.1 uncultured Eubacteriales bacterium | reverse complement strand
AATAGACATAATGCAAATTTTATAACTTTTTTAAGGACACAAAATGAGTATTGAGACATTCGAAATGCTTAACGGCAAACTCGAACGCTGCCGATGCTCCATTCTCCTGTGTTACCCGGACGGCTTAAGTTTATAATGTGCATTTCATAATCATAATCATCTGTAAACACCTTTATTTTCACACGGGCGAGATTTACCCAGTCAAGGTTAGGCGCTCGGTGCGGCTCACTTGTTGTCCAAAGCTCAATTTCGCCTATTTCAACCTGTTTTCCCCGAAAGCATCTGAAAGCCTCAATACAGCCTTCTTCTACTTCACCTTTGATATTCCCGTTTTTAAAGTCAAGACCTTTCATAACACAGTCCAATATATTCTCTCTTTCAGCGCTTCCCGGATACGTGGAAAAACCTGTTATTTTCCATATGCCCGAACCTTCCTTAACAAGCTCATGAGGTGAATAAAAATACAGATTTAGGCTTGCATGAATCCTTTTACCGTTGTCATAAGCAGAATATTCAAGCGGCATATGATTTGAAAAACGCTCATTGGCGTAAGGTGCCTTTTTGCTTGTGTTTTCTCTTGTTATGTTATCAAGGGCCTCCTGAGGTATCGGGTCATATGTGTTAGTGAATATCTCCTCCGGATAATCATGATTGATACCCGTATAAAACGCATATGCCCGCTGCATTGTAGTGAGAAATTCCGCAAAACTTTTTGAATAACCTTTTACAGATGACTCTGCAGGCAGCTGTCTTACGGAAAAAGACACGGTGTCTACAATAAAACCGGGATTACAATACCCTGTGCCGTTGGAAAAATACAGTTTTGTCTCACCGGGTGACAGCGTGAACATAGGGAAGCTTACGCGTATGACATCTGATGTTTCCAATGAGGGCGTAAGTCTTACCAGTTCATATTTAAATCCGATATTGCCGGGGACAACCCTTGTATAAATTATTTCACCCGTTTTTTCCAAAAAACACGCTTTGTATATGTTGTAGGGAGCCTTGTATGTATTGAAATACTCAATGTGATTGTCTTCCTTTGTGAGTACATTGCAGCGCTTAAATACGTAATCGCTGCCAGAACCCTCTCCCCGATATTCCACAGTCATAAGAAGATAGTCGCCGTATATATCGTGTATTACGTTGGGTTTGTTCGCATCCAGCATAATATGCTTTTCGGGAAAGGTTTTATAAAGGCTGGTAGCTATTCCGAAGCGTTCCTCCTTCGAGTAAAGCTCCGATGATTTGGTATATCCTCTAAATACTTCTTCTCCGGCTTCAAAACCGCCTCTTTGCTTTATGAGCTTTGCTTCCTTAACATTATAGGCATAATAGCATGACTGGGTATCGAGGTGTATATAGAGAATACTGCTGTCCTTACTCCAGTTTGTGTGGTAAATGCTGCTTGACTGAATACTCTCATGCAGCATTTTCATTGTTCCCTTTTCCAAATCAATTACAGCCACGTTTTTTGAATCATTTACCGAAAGCAGTTTCCCATCGTATGAAAGACTGGTGTTTACTATTATCCCCATCTTTCCAAGAGGGATGCTTTCGTTTGTATTCATTTCGCAAAGATAAATTTCAGTTTGCCCTTCCGGTATTCCTACTAGCGTAAAAGTGCCCCTGCTTTCGTTTACTTCTCCGGGTATTGTCTTGTATCCTATACATATACTGTTTTGTATATCATAGTGCAGGGGAAATATATTCTGTATTGTATAAAAGTCCGATGACAGATATTTTTCCTCGAAAGCCGAATTTTCTTGAAATTGCATGCCGGGTTCGGTCATAAGTAAATTATTGTATAAGTCCATCATCCTGTCAAAGCATATGTTTTCGGAAGGCAGTCTCTCATTCAGATGCCCTATCAAGTTTTCATCCCTTATAAAAAGGAATGCTGCCATATTAATGATACCTGTTATATCCTCTTGCTTTTCAAGCTGTGTAAGCTGTGTGAAAAGTGAAACATCTCTCTTATTGAGAAAGTTCTCAAATATGTTAGTATACTCTTCCCGGATTCCTTCGTAAACATCACATGTACCAATCCGGAGGAAATGATACAACGCCTTATCGTTGGTGTAAGCACAATCACTTATCCACCTCAGCATGTCTAATGAAGGCGGGACATGTTTTTCTATTTCAGGATCCATGCCATCCCTGTCATAGATATCGTTTATACATGGGAAATACTCAAAGGACGCTTCATTAATAATTGCTTTTTGATACTCATCATACCCGGGATGGTCTTTTAGCAGGTTGTAAAGAAAAACGAGATTTTCACAGCTGCCGTATTCATGCAAATCTGATTCAATTTCATGCCACCAGGCTTCGTAGTCTTTGGCATATCCACTTGTCTCGGAGCAGGCACCGGGAGACAGAGCCTGAACATCAGGCGGGAATGCACTTTTATATAAATGAATACCACAATATAATACGGCAAAAAATATAAGCAGATACATATAAACTTTTATTCTGTCCCACAACATATACAAACACACACCTTTTCCTGAAATAAATTTTCAGCTGATTATATGGTACCACACATAAAAAATCTCTACAATACACCGCTGTAACGGTTTGTTAAATATTTTGTAACTTGTGTCGTGTTAAGACCTGTTTCACATTTGTTTATGCTAATCGGAGCCTATTCTTTATTGTTTAATTTGGGAAATGTAAGAATATTAAAGGAAATGAGAAACAATGTAAACAGAATAGTCAACTGTGAAACAGCTAATTTTAGTAAAACTGTCAATGTCTCTGTAAGACAGGTTGAGAATATAAAACTTATAATAAATGAACACAGACTTGACAGCTTGCCTGAAAATTCAAGGGAAATAGCCCTGCTAAGGCTTGCGCATGATGATGTAAGCTTAAAAACTGGGATATATGTTAACCCCCCTCTGAGAAAATCAGAGGTCAATCACAGGCTTAGAAAACTTGACAGGATAGCCGAAAGAATAAGAAACGGTAAAGGAGATATATGAAATTTGGATTTCACATATCTCCTTGCCGATAAATTGGTAAGCTTTCTTGTGAAAGCCTATAAAATTATTTAATTTTCCTAAGTAGTTACAGGCTCAACATGTATGTAATATACAGAAGTAACTACATTGCGTCCATCATCAAACCATGCCTCTAAAGTTGTCTGCCCCTTTTGGAGTTCAAGTATAAATATAGCTGCACTGTCTCCGGGCTTGATAGATTTTGAATCCCTTCTTCCCTGAATACTTATGTTAGCATTTTTTATGAAGAGTGCCCTGCCCCCACTGTAGTATCCCCAGTATTTTTTCAGGATGTTTTTACGACTGAATTCCACATCATCCCCGTTGATGCCTTCCGATAATGGCCTGTTTTCAGAATTCGGCCAACGCCTCAGCTCGATTTGATAAATGCCATCTTTTTCGATTTCTATTTCCCAGTAACCGTAGACTTTTTTCCCTTCACGGATAGTTTGCTGGTTCCAAGCCACGTCACATTCTTCATTACGCATATCATGATTTGTGAAATCTGTAGCAGTATCCCCTAAAACAACAGGTATCTGATGGTCAAATTTCTGTGTTACCATTCCCCACCATTTATTGTATTCATCCCTTAAATAATTAACAACATCTGGATGATTGTCAGCAATGTTTATACGCTGCTCTCTGTCATTATTCATATCATACAGTTCTTTTCCATTAACAAGTCTCCATCTGTTAGTCATTACCGCACTTTTTCTCCATTTGGACGGATAGGCATTCCTTTGTGAATCAGTTACCATGACCCTTTCTTCCCAAATACTTTCATGGTTTTTAATAAGAGGGGCAAGGCTTTTGCCGTGAAATGTTATTTCCTTTTTCACTGGGATGCCGCACAGATCCAGAATAGTAGGCATGAAGTCAACATATGCCGTCAGTTGGTTTACATCGTTGCCGTGATCCAGTTTACCCCCAGACCAACTGATAAAAAACGGAACCCTGTGTCCGCCATCATATTCCCAGTTTTTTTGACCCCGCAATCCAACATTATAGCCATCGGTGACAAATCCCTTTGAATCAAGTGTTACACCTTCACTAGTTCCGTTATCGGTCATGAAAACAAGTATAGTATTGTCTTCAATGCCCCATTGCCTAAGTTTTTGCCTCAGTACACCAAAATTTTCATCAATATTGGTTATCATTCCGTAGAATCCTGCCCTGTCTTCAGGCATCTTGTCTGCATAAATATCGGAGTATCTGCGTGCTACGTTAAAGGGACTGTGGGGCGCGTTGGTTGATATATGACAGTAGAAAGGATTATTTTTGTTTTCTTCTATAAACTTCAGTGCTTCACTGAAAAATACATCGGTGCAATATCCTTTAAATTTTTTTGGTTTGCCGTTGACATAATAGGTATCATCAAAATAATCATTACCCCAGTAATCAGGAGTTTGCCCTATACCCCCACCCCCATGGACAATTGATTGTTTGAATCCTCTGTCCATTGGACGGTATGGATATTCGTCTCCCAAGTGCCATTTGCCGAAAATAGCTGTTTGATAGCCTTGTTCTTCTAATGCTGTTGCAATGGTCCATTCGTCTTTTCTAAGAAGTGAACGTCCACCGATGGTATGCCATACACCTGTGCTGTTAGCATAATGCCCGGTCATCAATCCTGAGCGTGTTGGTGCACATGTGGGGCCTGTGTGGAAATTGGTCAACCGGACACTTTCATTACAAAACTTGTCAAGTGCCGGAGTTTTAATAATGGGATTTCCTGTACATCCCAAATCTCCATAGCCCTGATCATCGGTTAAAACCAAAATAACATTCGGTTTGGTATTTGATTTAATCATTACATTATCCCTCCATTGTCCACTAATTACCATATATAATACTTCATATAAGCATTAAAGACATAAATATTATCGAGACGTCAAAATTTTTTATATACAAAGAAACAAGATTATTGTATGGGTTATGTATGAGGATATACATTATTCTTACTTGCGCTCCAGATAAATTAATTTTAACGTTCTTATATTGAGTATAATGCATTTGTTTATAATATACAATGAACATTGCAAAGGTTAAATTGCACATTTTAAATACGTGTGACAATACTATATGTAAAAAATTACAATACCAATACTTCAATTGAATTTTTTACGTAAATTTGTTATGATTTATATATAGATTTGCAGCAAGCATCCATAAATTATAAGTGAAATGCAAATAACATATTATGGATTTTATAATCAAGAAAATTGAATTTGCTCAAGTTTAAAACAGGTAGTCAATGACAATCGAAAATAAATTATGTGGGTGATTAATTTGGAAATGATGCTAAACAAAACGCATTTTACGGTACATATGGCCAGAAAGGCACAGGTGGAAAAAAGGTGGTCAAAAAAAGTGTTTCCATATCCATATCACAGAATATATTATATCATTGATGGAGAAGCGGAAGTACAATTGACAAGTGGAAAAGTACTGCTTATACCGGGGTATGTTTACCTTCTTCCTGCATTTATAATGTTGCAAACGGTATGCAGGAAATATCTTGAACACTTTTTTATACATTTTCAAATGTATTCGGATTTCAATATAGGGAGTAGCACTCTTTTTGACATATATAACCCGGAACTCTTGTATAGGTCGGAAAATGAAATAAGAACCAAGGAACTGTTTAAAACGGTTATAGGCAATTATAAAAATCCATCAATCTGTTCACAATACAAAACCAGTGGTTCACTTCTGTTGTTGCTTGCTCCCTTTTTTCAAGAGAATATGAAAGAAGACTGCAAGGTAAGAAGGTTTTTGCCTGTTATTGATTATATTGAAAAAAATCTGGATAAGAGAATTTCAAACAATAAGCTTGCCGGTATTATGAAGTTCAGCCCTGTTTATTTTTCAAATCTTTTTTCAAAAATCTTTAACATATCTCCAATGCAATATGTTATCAAAAAACGTCTTGAATTTGCTCAAATTCTACTGTCAAATACAGACAAGACGGTGAAGGAGATTTCACAGAAAACCGGGTTTGAAAGTGAAATGTATTTTTGCCGTATTTTCAAAAAAAAACTCAGGATTACTCCTTTGCAATACAGAGAATCGCTGCGTGTTGACAGGTATTTATGAAACAATAAGATATATCCTTTTATTACAGATTTGATTTGACATGTACTGAACTTACAGCCACTTGAACTTGTAGCGTTCATTTCAGGAAAATATCCTTCAAGCTAAGAGGGGGCTGTGAATGGTAACGAATAGTAACATTTATTGAAGAAAGCAGTAAGTCCAAAGTTGAATACAAATCTTAAATAGGTTATAATAAAATATGTATTTAATTATTTATAGAGTAAATATTTGAATTTCAGGGGATGATTGTCTTGTACAAGGTTCTCATTGCAGATGATGAATACTACATAAGGGATGGACTAGAGCACATGATTGAGTGGGAGGAATATGGGCTTGAAGTTGTGGGAAGTGTCGAAAACGGAGTACAAGCACTGGATGTTGTAAAAGATAAAGGACCTCATATAATTGTTACAGATGTAAAAATGCCAAATATGAACGGGATTGAACTAATCAAGAAAATCAGGCAAGAGTATGAGCATATTAAAATTATTATTATAAGCGGCTATGATGATTTTGAGTATGTTAAGGAATCTCTTTTATACGGTGTTGAAAACTACATACTCAAGCCAATTAATGAAGAAGAGCTTTCAAATACTTTATTGAATACTGTAAGCAAGATTGAAAAAGAACAAGACATTCCATTTAAATTTACTGACCGCACCAATTTTATAAAGGAAAATATTTTTTGCAGAATTGTAACGAATATCATATCACATGAAGAAATGCGTGAAAAAATGGATTTTCTCAATATTAATCTAACTTCTGATTCATATGTGGTGGGCATGATTAAAATTATTACCAATCAGGAGGCAAATTTTCTCAATATCAATAATACAAGAAAGAAACTTGTACGGTTTTTGGAGGACAGACTTAACAAACAGATGAAGAGTTATGTGTTCCGTGATCTCTCAGGCCATGTTGTCATTTTATTTTGTAAATCCAAAGACAATCCATACTCCGAGGTGGAAAACAGTATCAGCAAATTGCTATATCCAATCAAACAAAAATTCAAAATTAACATTTTCGTTACTATGGGAAGTGAACAAGTGGAAATTGCCCAAGCACACAAGTCTTATGCTCATGCACAGGATTTGCAGAAATATATATATATATACCCTGCCAACACAATACTGAGCTATCCAAAAGTCATATATTCCCTGCAAAAACTGAGTGCAGGTTATCAATTAAAAAGTGATGACCTGAAAGAGTTTATTTTAAAAGAGGACAAAATGGGTATAGAGAATTTCTTTTCAAAGTTTAAAAAACAGATTAGCATTTCTGAAATTATTATGATAGATTATGTGAGAGATTTTATCATTGAACTTGCAGCTGTTTTGATTGGTGTGGCAAAAGAAAAGGAAATATGGAAGGAAACTAATGCTATGAATTTTAAAAATATATACAATAAATTATTCAACCATGATAAATTTGAAGACACTATAAACTGGTTAAAAGATATTGCCTGTGATGTAGTTGACAGGATATCTGAAAAGAACAATCAGTTCAAGCCGTTGATTGAAGAAATTGTTGAATATGTTAACAAACACTATACTTGCAATATCAGTTTAAAAACTATTGCTGTTAAATTTTATTTAAATCCAAGTTACCTTGGCCAAAAGTTCAAAAATAAAACCGGTAGATTGTTTTCTGATTACTTACGTAACCTTCGTATGGAAGAAGCCAAAAAAATATTAACTGTTAGAGGTATGAAGGCAAGTGAGGTTGCATTAAAGGTGGGGTATAACGACCCGAATTACTTTTATAAAGTATTTAAGAAATATACGGGTGTATACCCGGCAGAGTATAAAATTTCAAATACTTGATCAAACAAAATTAGAGGGGTAAATATGGGAAATAAAAAGAAAAAAAAGGTTCAATTTTTTTATAGTTTTTCGTTCAAACTTTTTTTAACATTTTCACTTATAATAATAATGGGTTTTTATTTGCTAACCTTTTTTATAATGAAAAAAGTTTCAATTCAAATGGTTCAACAGGAAACAAAATTGACAAATGAAATTGTAAAGGATATATCAGAATATATTGAACAAAGAATATCTGCTGCGAGAAAGACAATACGTGATGTATATTATGCTGATGATGAATTACAGAAGACTATTTACCGTATGCTGATAAAAAATGAAGAGGAGGACTATTTATTAAATTACATAAGCAACAAGAAAAAGTTTGACAGGTTATTCATATCCGCTTTATACAATGATAGTGATATTACTGATATTATTGTTATTAATAAAAATTTAAAAAATGCATATGTGTTTTCGAAAAGATGGTCCACTGTTACGGAAAATGCTACAAATATTCAATATCCGTGGATTCATGATGTAATTGACAAACAAGATGCGTTAACGATTGTTCCTTCATATAAACCAACACATTCCAAAAAAGACCAAGAATTGTTGTATGGCGCAATTACCAGTATTTATGACATGAACCGTGGGGGAGGTACAGTAGGAGCATTAATCGTTAACTTTGATACAAAAATGATTAAAAATGCATATGCCAGATACAGGGAAGAGATAAAAGGAGATATAATGATTTTTAATAAAACAGGTCATGTCATATATGATTCGGCAGGCAAGTATTATAATAAAGAGTATCCGCATTTTAGCACTCTCAAGCGGGCGGAAGGCAGCATGATGCTGGATGAAGAGTACCTTGTATCTGTAGATTTTACAGGTAGTATGGATTTGATGGTTGTAAACATCACCCCCAAGAGAAAAATATTAGAAGGTATAAATCAAATGAAGGCGAACGTATACAAAATATTGGCAATAGTCACACTTGTTCTTATGTTAATATCATATTTTGTAAGTATGTTGCTTTCAAGAAGAATTAGTATTATTACCGATGCAATTGAAATGGTTCAGTATGGAAATTTTAACGTAAAAATACCTGAGAATAAAAAGAAAGATGAACTGGGGTTGATTTCTAGACAGTTTAATACTATGTGCAGTAAATTAAATGATTATATAAACAAAATTTATGTTTCCGAGTTGCATTTGAAAGAAGCTGAATTAACTGCCCTGCAAAGTCAAATCAATCCGCATTTTATCTACAATACACTTGAAGTGATTAGAATGAGGGCAATACGGTCTAACAATCATGAAGTAAGCAGTATGATTTATTCATTATCCAGTTTATTTCGACGCAATTTGAAACAAAGTGACATGGTTGTTTCAATTAAGGAGGAAATAGAGTACTGTAAAGATTATCTGGAAATTCACAAAATTCGTTATCGTGAGCGTATGAATGTCGAAATCGATATTAATGAGAATATCTGTCAATACGGAATATTAAAACTCATATTACAACCTCTGGTCGAAAATGTAATTATTCATGGGGTAAGTAACAATAGTGAACAAATCAAGATTTCAATTACAGCATATGAAGAAGAAAATAATGTTATAATATGTATCAAGGATACGGGTAGGGGGATTAACGAAGAAAAGTTGAAGGAACTCAGAAAACAGCTTGAACAAAAACAACCCCTAAAAAAATCCGGACGTATAGGTATTGAAAATGTAAATGAAAGAATTAAAAAAACATTCGGCGCAGATTACGGCTTATCCCTTCACAGCCGGGAAAATGTAATGACCTGTGTATTAGTGAAGATTCCTGCTATGAATGTTGATACCATGAAAAGGTTGTTCAAGGAAAAGATTCAATATACCATACCACAGCCTCCGGCTGCGAGAAGTCAGGAGTCAGAATTCAAAATAAGGAAACCAAGAATACAAAGCACTCATAATAAGCTTGATTAATGGGTTTCAGGCATACTTGCAACAAAATGTTTGTTTTTTTGTTAACTTTTGAAAGACAATAATATACAATAGTATAATAATTAACACTTTGTTACTATTCGCAACATTCACA
>CAZANH010000328.1:0-2713 GCA_964486515.1 uncultured Eubacteriales bacterium | reverse complement strand
CATGTCCGCATTTGTCACATCTAACCCTCGCAAAGCCAAAATGAGGATCACCACATTCCAGATACCTGTACATGACATTTTTTACGTATGGGCGCCAGTAGCCGTATTTAGATTGATATCTTTCTTCCCAGACGCCCTCCAATTTTTCATGATATGCCTCAACCAGCTTGTAATACTTATTATTACGTGGTATTCTGGTCTTATACAGATTAAGTTTTAAAGCAATTGCGCCAGTCATATAATATCCTCACAAGAACAAGTGTTCAAATAAGGATAACATATTATGTATTATAAATCAATAGGTTACATCTTATATAAAATTCCCCTAATTTATTGCTGTTTTTATAATGTATGCCCTGTATCTGGCATCAGGAGAGCCTTCCGGATACCTTGACTGGAACAACAACTATCTTGATGACAAAAACAAGTGTGTGGCAGTCCACTTGCTTCTTTCATTCTTTATTGAATTGTATTCCCATTTATAAGCTGTGGTTCCAGCTGCATATTTTGCATATTTACCGTTTCCAAGCTTCCCAACAAAAGATCCAGCATCCAATTTCTTTAATCCATTTCCATCAGCAGATACTTCTGATTCATCAAGAGTAATAGCTCCCCTGATGTATCTTACATGGTCACTATCTAAGAAATTTATCTGGGTACCGAAAGTTGTTTCTTTTAACGTTAAATTCATGTCTTATCTCTCCTTTTTATTTTTTTGCCCAGGGGTCATATCCCCCAGTAACCTGTGGACCTTTATTCCTTTCCTCTGCTTTCTTTTTAGCAATATCAACTGTATCAGGTGTTCCTCCCCCACCAGGATTGCTTCCGCCTCCAAGGTTATTGTTTCCCGAAGATGCTTTTAGAAAAGGTTTTTCTTTTAAAAGCTGATCAACAACTTTTTCTACGGCTTTAGAATCCACACCGCCGTTATATTCAGTTTTATTGGTACTCAAAGTTGGAAGAATGATGGATGCTGGATTTGATCAGATTTTCAACCTTTACAACGAAATGGTCTACAGCGTAGGGGATATAATTGATACATATGTAACAGGGCAGGACTGGTTGATATGGATTATTCGTTTTCAACTGCTGCGGGATTGTTTAAAAATGTTATAGGGTTTATACTTATTTATAGTACAAACAGAATCGTTAAAAACTTTGGAGAATATGGTATTTGGTAAAGGAGGTATTGATTTGAGTATTTACAAACGAACATTTGAAGATAAAATATTTAACATGGGCAATTGCATTATAATTTTGCTTTTGTCTCTAACAATTTTATATCCGTTCTGGCATTTAATGATTCTATCTTTAAGTACACCGCAGTATGCAAATACTCTTGGATTAAAAATATTACCGGATGCAATGAACTTTACTGCATATAAGGAAGTTCTTAGACAGGATATTATTGCAACGGCTTATTTTAATACAATTTTAAGAACACTGGCAGGTACAGTCTTAACTCTTGCAGTAACCTCAGCAGGAGCTTATGCGTTATCAAATAAAAGAATGCCATATAGAATATTTTTTACTGCAATGATAGTTTTCACAATGTTTTTCCAGGGAGGCTTGATTCCAACCTATTTGCTGGTTAAGACACTGGGTTTGATAAACACAAGATGGGCGCTTATTTTACCACAGTTGGTAAGTGCATTTGCACTTATTATAATGAGAAATTATATGTCCACACTGCCTGACAGTCTCGAAGAATCAGCACGCATAGACGGGGCAAATGATATTGTCATATTTTCTATTATTATTATACCGATGTGCATACCGGTAATTGCTACTGTTACTATGTGGACTATGGTAATGCATTGGAATGAATGGTTTAATGCAATGATCTTTACTACGGAAAAACGGTTGATGGTGTTGCAGCTTATGCTGCGAAAGGTAATGCTCCAAAATGAAGCAAACAATTTATTTGATCCTGAAACTGCCGGCATAACAGAAGCTAGAGAGTTTACTGACGAAACAATGAAAGCAGCTACACTATTCATAAGTATAGGACCGATTGTATTAACATACCCATTTATTCAGAAATATTTTATTAAAGGCATAATGATAGGGTCTTTAAAAGGGTGAAACTGGTACAAAAGCTGGTAAAAATAACAATAACAGGTGATTAGACTCCTGATTATATAAATTGATAAAACATAACCAATACAAAAAATGGAGGGATATTGAAATGAGGAAGATTTTAGTAAAATGGTTGAAGGCTCTTTTGATTTAAATGAGAGTGCACCAATTGAATTCATGAAGGAAGTATTTTATTTGAAATAGCTTTTTTTTATATATAAGGCTCTTCAGTTATTCCTTTGAAGGGCCTTTTTCTATAGGTGATGACTGGGCTAACATTATAAATAAAGGTTCAACCTCAAATTTTGCACAAATGCTATCAGGAATTGGAATTGCTGTACAGAAGTACGTACTGGTTGTATACATTAATGAAACTGCTCCCAAGGAACTTAAGGCTACAGGCCAGACACTGGCATTAATAGCTATAGCGGGTTTACCATACACTATTGGAAATATTGTCGGTGGAGTGTTGTCTGATGTGTTGGGTACTGTAAGATTGCTGCAGATGTGCGGAGTATATGTAACTATAGTATGTGGTTCATACGGGAACACGATGATAATAGAAAAAGAAAAGTTGTTCAAAAGTATAATCCGAGAGGACGAAATAGGCATTTAAAAGATCTAATCCAGCTCT
>CAZANH010000327.1:0-2637 GCA_964486515.1 uncultured Eubacteriales bacterium | reverse complement strand
CAGGTCAACATGTACATATTCATTTTTCAGATTATCATAGGCTATTTCTTTTATTATAATAGGAAAAGGCTTACCCTTTTCAACTTCCACATTAAATACGGCATTTTTACCGTTTTTTATTATGCTTTCCCTGAAATCTGATTTTTTAACAGTTACCGGCACAGGCTCAATTCCTTTACCATAAATAATTGCAGGTATAAAACCATTTTTCCTAAGCCTTTTTACCTTTGAACCACCTATTGAATCTCTCTTCTCAATTTCTAAAATTCCGCTTTTATTCATTCATAAAACCTCCTGTATTAATCCGTTCGTTCTGTGCTTATTCTATATATAACAAAATAAATACATAACATAGAATAGAATTATAACATATAATTTTATTTTTAAAAAGTATTTTTAAAATTCAACCAGGTCTTTTACCCTTACCGGCATTCCTGAAGATATTGACTTATTTGCAGCAATTCCGGTCAGTATTGACATTGCTCCTTCTACGTACGAAGCTGCACGTTTAAATTTATCCTCTTTTGGATTTCCGAATATATCTTCAAGAAGTATCGGATCTCCTCCCCCATGACCTCCTTCACCTTCCTCAATTGAAACGCTGTATGGTGTACCAAACATCGGGAATATTGATATATCCTTTCCTTTCACCGTACCCTCCTGTTTTGAATCACCACCTGCATTTACATACGTATTTTCAATCACCGATACCTGCATCCTTCCTTTTGTTCCGTTAAAAGCAATCCTGAAACCTTCCCACGGCATATACGCATTTAATGAGTATGTCATTATAGTATTATTTTTATATTTAACCATAACACCCATAGTGTCCTCAATGCTTATGCCATCTCCAAAAACACTCTGGTCCCTGTAATAGCCATCTTCCTTTTCAGCTTTCAGATATAATTCTTTCAGCGACTCACTTTTTTCAATATTCAATGCAAACGGATCATCCTTTGCATATTCATTACCGTATGCCCTTGAATAAAACCTGGTAATACCCCTTTTTTCTGCATTTACCCTGCCATAAAACATCAGGTCGCCCATTGCAAATACTGTCTCCGGTATTGTATCAAGCCAGAAATTTACAAGGTCGAAATGATGAGTTGATTTATGAACGAGAAGCCCACCGCTGTTCCTTTTATCCCTGTGCCATCTCCTGAAATAGTCAGCACCATGTGAAGTGTTAAGCAGCCATTCAAAATGTACGGAATTAACCTGTCCGATAACTCCATCCATTATCAGTTCCTTTATTTTTGTATTGTGTGGAGCGTATCTGTAATTGAAGGTAACCCTTATATCCCTGCCAGTGCGTTTTACTGCATCTATTATTGCCTGGGCTTTTTTTTCATCAATTGTCATTGGTTTTTCCGTTATAACATCACACCCAAGCTCCATCGCACGTATTATATAATCATGATGAGTACGGTCTATTGATGTAACAATAACAGCATCAGGTTTTTCCTTTTCAATCATCTTCTCAAACTCATCATTTTTATATGTATTTACAGGACCTACACCATATTTTTTAATAAGAGAATTCGCATAATCCATTCTTGTCTGGTTAATGTCACAGAAAGCCAGAAGCTCGGATGTTTTTTTGTAGTCCCTTGTCAGAGCTTCATAAAAAAATCTTGCTCTTCCTCCCGTACCTACTTGAACATATCTCTTTATCATATACACCAGTCCTTTTGTTTATATTAAAATCTATTATATAATAAAATATTTCAAATATCCATATATTATTTAATTTTGGGTGACATTATAATGAGGACAGTTAGTATTCACATCCCCCTCTTAGCACGAAGAATATTTTCCTGAAATATGAACGCCTCTGTGTCCCCTTAGCTATCTATTTTTGATATTTCTTCTTGTGGGGTACCTGAACAGTCACAACAATTGAGTATTACTCGACATTCATAAGGTATAGTAATATACTAGTTATGAGGGCATCTGCAATTAATAATAAATTACAAATAGCGACTCTGGATAATCATTATGAATATATTCCGGAACTTATGCTGTACAATTATGAATATTTCAGGGATTCATCCAAAGACCCATCAGGCAGCATCCAATCAGGGTGATATTGTCCTTTTTCCTCCAAATCATAACGTTTGCATTTTTTGTAATTACCCTTGCAGTAGTTATCTATCCAATACCTGTCAATTTTTCCGCTTTCATAATATCTTTTCATAGGACATACCGGAAACCACTTACATATCATAATTCTTACCTTCCACCCATTTTTTTAATTTTTCACTTACAGAACCATCCGGCAGGACATAATCAGGGGAAACATACCCCTCTTCTTCAAACCTCTTTTTTCTGATGCATCCTTTCCCATCATTCCAACAGTAATCCTCTATCCATTTTTTATCCAGCATACCATTATCAAATGCCCTCTTCATACCGGATGTTTCATTATACCATTTACATAATTGTTTCATCCCCATTTATAATCCCCTCTGTATTTCAACTTCAATTCATTATATCAAATTCGTTGAAAAAACTCCATTGCTGTCCGGTAATATAATCTGTTACCATTCACAGCCCCCTCTTAGCTTGAAGAATATTTTCCTGAAATGAACGCTACAAGTTCAAGTGGCTGTAAGTTCAGCCTTACATGTCAAATCA
>CAZANH010000326.1:0-3226 GCA_964486515.1 uncultured Eubacteriales bacterium | reverse complement strand
TTATCCGCTAAATCACATATGCCTTTAAGGTTTGCAATTGTACCATCCATTGAAAAAACCCCGTCTGTAGCTATCAGCTTTATTCTTGCACCTTCTGCATCCTTAAGCTTTTTCCCCAGATCATCCATGTCATTGTTACTGTATACAAATCTTTTTGCCTTGCAGAGCCTTATGCCGTCAATAATACTTGCATGGTTCAGTTCATCACTTATAATGGCATCCTCCGACGTTAGAAGGGTTTCAAATAATCCTGCATTAGCATCAAAACATGATGAGTATAATACTGTGTCCTCCATACATAGAAAACTGCTTATCTTACGTTCCAGCTGCTTATGTATTGAATTTGTACCACATATAAACCTTACTGAAGACATACCATAACCATATTTTTCATAGCTTTCCCTGGCTGCCTTTATGACTTCTTCATTGTCCGACAGCCCAAGGTAGTTGTTTGCACACATGTTCAATACTTTTTTACCGTTATCCAGTTCAACCCATGCTTTCTGTGGGCTGGTTATATTTTTTTCATACTTCCACAGGTTATTGTTTTTAATTTCGTCAAGCCTCATTTTAAAAATATTATAAGCACTTTTTGCCATTTAAAATCCCCTTTTCATTTTTATAAAATTCATAGCGATAATTAACTATCCCATTGAAGTATTACTTTTCCACATTTTCCCGATTGCATTATTTCAAAACCCTGGTTAAAATCCTTATAGCTTAATCTATGGGTTATAACCGGAGAGATGTCCAGGCCTGACTGGATCATTGATGCCATCTTGTACCATGTTTCGTATATTTCACGGCCATATATGCCCTTTATAGTTATACCATTAAATATAACGCTGTTTAAGTCAACAATGGTTCTGGGAGGTTGAATTCCAAGCAGTGCTATTTTGCCTCCGTGTCTCATATTTGAAATCATGTTATTTAATGCGCTTTCGCTGCCTGACATTTCAAGCCCCACATCAAATCCTTCCTTCATCCCAAGTTCATCAAATGCGTTTTTTATATTTTTTTCTCTAATGTCTATGGTAATTGTTGCTCCCATTTTTTCTGCTATTTTCAGCCTGTATGTATTCATATCGGTTACTACAATATGCCTTGCGCCTGCGTGCCTGGCAACAGCAACTGCCATTATGCCAATAGGGCCAGCACCTGTAATAAGAACATCCTCTCCAAATATATCAAAGGAAAGAGCTGTATGTACCGCATTACCCAAAGGATCAAAGCAGCTTACCGTTTCCTCCGATATTTTCCCTTCATTTCTCCATATATTGGAGCAGGGTATTGATACATACTGTGCAAAAGCTCCGGGTCTGTCTATTCCAAGTCCCTTTGTGTTTTTACATAAATGCTTTCTCCCTGCAAGACAATTCCGGCATTTTCCACATACAATATGACCTTCCGCTGAGACAGAATCCCCTGGTTTATAATCAATTACATTGCTGCCTGTTTTTTCTATAATACCGGCAAATTCATGCCCGATTATCAATGGTGTTTTTATTCTATTTTGAGCCCAGTCGTCCCAGTTATAAATATGTAAATCCGTTCCGCATATTGAGGCCTTTTTAACCTTGATGAGCACATCATCCGTCCCAACTTCAGGAACAGGAACCTCATCAAGCCAAAGTCCTTTTGTAGCATGTTTTTTTACCAAAGCCTCCATGGTTTTTGACATTTCAGCCACCCCCTATAAATAATTTTACCAACCTTCATACTTTTGTTGCGGCCAAAAGCAACAGTATGATATAATGTACTATGTGTTCATTATATTGCATATCAATCAGAATGTCAATATATAGAACAGTTTATTTTATATATTAAACATAATGTGTGGTAAATTTGATTTGGAAAGAAGGTTGATGAAATGTCCATATCCCAGCCGCCACCAATTGGGGACAACATATATGATATAAGAAGCAAAAAAAAAATGAGCCTTGATGAGCTGTCAAAAAAATCAGGGGTATCCAAGTCAATGCTTTCACAAATTGAGAAGCAAAAAACCAATCCTACAGTAATAACCGCATGGAAAATTGCCAGGGCGTTGAGTGTAGATGTTGAGAAGCTTTTGCAGTCATGTGACAATACAGCAATTGAGGTAATAAGGGGTAAGGATGCGCCGGTTATTAAATCAAGTGATAATTTATGTACAATAAGAATAAATACACCAATACATATGGCTGATAATTTGGAAATATATTATTTGAATTTAAAGCCTTCCGGTGAAATTCCATCCAGTCCGCATTATCCTGATACAGAAGAGTTTTTGACTGTAATCTCAGGAAAACTGCATGTCGAATCAGGAAGTATGTCTACTGACCTTGAGATTGGAGATACTGCACGATATCATGCTGATAGATCCCATAAAATACAAAACAGAAGTAGTGATACTTCTGAAGCCTATCTTGTAGTATACTTCAACAAACAATCCGGGTGAAGTTCAACATTTGTTAATGCCCTATTGACGCATATTTTTAAGAAACCTTTTGGCGACAGGATTCTCCAAGCGCAGATCCAACTGGCATATGACATACCTTTTACCCTTGTATGCCTTCTCTGCCGCTGCCAATGCCTTGCCCCATCTGCCTTCGTTATCCTTGTTGCCGCTTGTGAGTATCGGTGTGAATCCTTCCGCCTCAAATGTTGTGTCAAGTATTGGAGTTATCATATCCTTCTCTCTGTCATACCATAATTTGAAGTCATCTTTTTTAAACTTATCAACTGACGGATGCCCGGTCTTTCTTGAAACAAAATGAAGGGGGAGCATTCCACATGGCTTCACTGTTACCTTTTCTCCAGTTATTTCATGTTCTCCAAGAGGCAGTTTTTCAATCAATACGACATTATCATTTTCAGGAATATCAACATCCTCAAACACTTCCAGTTCAAGGCTGTTATGGGTGACAATCCGGCCGTCACCGTCAATCAATACTGCCTTGAGGGTAAATGTTTCCCTGTCGTTTACTTCTGTGATTTTAAACTCTATGTTCGCGCCGCCTGTTACATCACAATATTTGATTTCCGCACTGCTTTTTCCCATCATAAAAGGCTTATTTCCCCTGTATAATTCATATATAACTTGATAATTGCTGCTTTCCATATTTGTATCATTGCAAAGATAGCTTTCAACCCTGATTTTTTCACCCTCGTAATATGTGTACCTGTCGGTTCTAAGGCTTATCATAACAGGTTCAAGTGCATCTTTGTATGCAAAATATGCCGG
>CAZANH010000325.1:0-7405 GCA_964486515.1 uncultured Eubacteriales bacterium | reverse complement strand
GATCCCCCATATGGTAAAAAAAATATTGATAAAACATTAAAAATTTTTTCATATAATGATATAATAGATAAAAATGGCATTATAATTGCAGAAAGTCATGTTAATGATAAAATGCCTGAAAAAGTAGGAGAATTTAAACTGGTGGATATCAGAAAATATGGAATAACTGCTCTTTCATTTTATATTACAGTAAAGGAGGAGAAAGTTAGAAAATGAAAATATGTGTATATCCGGGGAGTTTTGACCCGGTAACAAACGGGCATATGGATATAATAGACAGGGCGGAGAAGTTGTGCAGCAAGTTAATTGTTGCTGTTGGAAGTAATCCGGTAAAAAAACCTGTATTTACACTTGAAGAAAGAATGGATTTTTTAAAAACCGTATTGAAAGGCAGAAAAAATATTGAAATAGATAGTTTTTCAGGACTTCTTGTAGACTTCCTTAAAAAAAAGAAAGCGCATACTATAATAAAAGGATTGAGAGCGGTATCTGATTTTGAGTATGAGTTTCAGATGGCACTTTTGAATAAATATCTTGAACAGGATATTGAAACACTTTTTATGATGACAAATATCAATTACTCGTATTTAAGTTCAAGTGCTGTGAGAGAACTTGCTAAAAACGGGGGGAAAATAGATGGTCTTGTGCCTGATTCAATAAAGGAAATTATATTAAAAAAATACTTATAGAAATAAGGATATGATACTATAAACCGGGGGAGATATTTATTATGGAGATAATGTCAATACTCGAAACTCTTGAAGAAACAGTAGAAAAATATATCGGAATTCCGTTTTCGGGTAAATGTATAGCAGACAGGGAAGAGATACTTGAACTTATCAAGGAAATAAGGCTTAAATTGCCTGATGATATAAAACAGGCAAGGTGGATTACGGAAGAAAGACAGAGAATACTGATGGAGGCCCAGAAAGAAGCAAACAGTATTGTTAAGGAAGCAGAAAACAGGATATCATCGTTGATTGACGAACATGAAATAACCAAAAAGGCCTATGAGAGGGCGAACGACGTCGTTTCAGCTGCTCAAAAAAATGCAAGAGAAATACGGCTGGGTACTAAGGAATATGCTGATGGCATACTGATTAAAGTAGAAGAAATACTTAATGATACCCTTGATGTTATAAAGGTGAACAGGGAAGAGCTAAAATAATTTGATACTACTATGTATTTTATGATGTTTGTGTAATGATTTGATATTTTGCAGAATTATTACCAGCATTATTATTAGAATTATTGAAAAAAGACATAAAAAAGAAAATAAAAAATATGAAAACCATTGAATTACATGATTATTATAAACAAAACTAAAAAATACGGGTTTTGTATCTGAGAGAAAAGGCTTTATAAATTCAAAACCCAATGAGATATAAACTGCTGATATTATACCATGAAGAATTTTTCCCAAAAGGTAAGGTTTCATACTGATATCCGTATCGCCTATTATTCCTAAAACCTGTGAATGGACGGAAAAACCAGCCCACCCTGTTATAAAGCTTGCAGCAATAAGCTTGTGCAAAAGTGGTATTTCAGTTATTTTACTGATCATGTTTATCCCGGAAGTTATTTCTATGATTCCTCCCAATAATGAGACAATTAAATCTCTATTGAAATTAAACGGAGCCAAAAAAAAGCATAAAATATCAGCCAGTCCGAATATTAAGCCGGAATCAAGAAAAAGCCCTATTATAACTGAAAACAGTGTTATGAATCCACCAATGGACAATATTGATATCATAGAATTTGTAACAGCTGATACAAGATATGAGGAGTTCTTTTTATGGATGTATCGGGTATTTTTTTGTGTTACATTATTATCATATATTCTTGTGGATTTACTGTTATTTTTTGAAGACAAACGGAAAAGTAATCCCACGGTTATTCCTGCAAGAATATGGCATATAAGCATATAAAGGCCTAATTCCGGAGTCTTGAAAATTCCTGTGGATATTGTACCTATGATAAAAAGCGGGCCAGAATTATTTGAGAATGAAAGGAGTCTTTGAGCTTCATCTACGGAAAGAAGATTGTCCTTTCTCAATTGTGCAGTTATTTTTGCGCCTACGGGATACCCTCCCGTCATACCCATGAGAAATGCAAATGAAGCACACCCCGGAAGATTGAAAAATGGACGCATCAAAGGCTCCAAAAACCTTCCCGCCGATTTAAAAAAACCTGTATTGCCAAGGAGTTCTGAAACAATAAAAAAAGGAAGCAGTGACGGCAATACGGTATTAAACCAGAGACTGATACCGATTGACGCTGATTTTAATGCTGTTTCAGAAAAGAGTATGAGAGAAATTATAAATAACAGGCAAGATAAAGGGAATATTAATTTCTTGATATGATATATTCTAAAATGCCTGAACATATAAAACCCCCGTACATATATATATTTTATATGTATTATAAAACAATAAAATTATACCCACGTAATTTATTTTAATGATTTAGTAAAAAAATTATTTAAAGGACTTTATTGAAAAAATCAAGCAATTATTTCCTATAATTAGGAATGTGATAAATTAATGGACAGGGCTTTTTATAAGACCCTGTATTTCTTTATTTCCCAGAAAATGAAATCATGATATTAATTAATATATATACCGGAAACAGTATCAACAAGGATAATACGGAAACAAAAATATTTACAGTAAGATATTACGTTATAAAACATAATATATCATTTCTTGACACCACTATCAAAAAATAGTAGAATCATCATAATATATTACAATAATTTACTGCCGGTTTTGATTAAAAAGCAATAAAATGTAACATCCCAAACCAAATTTTGTGAGGAGAGAAAAAATATGAAGAAAATAAAAATAGTACTGTATCCGTTCATAATGCTGGTATTTTTAATGTCACTTATTTTACCGTCCTCTATTTCCTTTGCAGTAGTACCGGATAGTCCAACAGGGCTTGTTGCAATGCCAGGTTACGGAAGGTAAATCATCAGGCAAATGGTACTGGGAAGTTTTATTTGAAGGTAGTTCAATTTCAGTTGTAGCTTTAGGTATATGTCAGATGGGGTTCAATTTAACATAACACCTCTTGTTGACAGGGGAAAATCGTGCCCATCATCGCATATATGATTGACATCAGTATATACTAAGTATATACTGATAATGAAGGAGTGATCACCATGTATACAACTATTCAAAAATGGGGCAATAGCCATGGAATTAGAATACCGAAGCAGCTCATGGAGGCATTAGAGCTCCATGAGTGTGACAAAGTTGAGATAGATCGGCAGCAGGATGTAATCACCATTCGCAAGGCTGGCATGCGGCACAGGACGTTGGAAGAGCGCATGGCTGGCTTCAAAGGATCCTATAAATTCTCCGAATGTGATACTGGCATGCCTGTCGGAAATGAGGTGTGGTGATGGCTTATATTCCACAGCAAGGTGATATTGTCTATTTGGATTTTGACCCACAATCCGGACATGAGCAGAAGGGCCGCCGTCCAGCTTTAGTGTTAAGCAATAATGATTTCAATTCGTTGAGCCGTGGTGCATTGGTCTGTCCGATTACAAACACCAATCGCGGCATACCGATTCACGTTCCGCTTGATGGGCGAACAAAGACGACCGGTGTTATCATGTGTGATCAAGTTAAGGCTCTCGACATGAAAAGCAGGAATGCTGCCTTTACCGAAAAGGCTCCTGCGGATTTAGTGGCAGAAACAGTAGACATCGTTATTGCTATGATTGAAGTTTTATAGACGATATACTTGCTGTTTTCCTTACTATAACAAGTTCTTGGCAACGCATTTTTCAATATTTACATTGAAATTTTAATTAGTCATCTCCATATTTTTCATTTACAAGTTCTTCTACTTCGTGTCTAAGTAATCTTAAGCATGATTAACTTAGAGTAAATCCTGAAAGGGTATATATTCCCCAGGAGTACATAGAGAGTTATTCAGGTGTTGAAAAAAAGAATAAAATTCCACACTTGTATTAATTCAATATGGTTTTTTCTCTGAATGCATTCAAAAGAGATTTTAGTCAATTGTTATTATCAAATGAGATCATAAAATTTATCAGTAAGGCATAATCTTAAATTATTTTTTTAACCCATCCCATTTTATCCTCAATATTGCCTTTTTGTATGCCGGTCAGGGTATCGTAAAGCCTTTGTGACAATGTACCAATAATATTGTTATTCACCGTAATTGATTTGCCATTCCAATTGAGTTCCCCTATGGGAGAAATTACCGCAGCTGTACCGGTGCCAAAAGCCTCTTCAAGTTTATTCTCTGAATGTGCCTTATATACTTCATCTATGGATAGGCGGCTTTCAATTGTTTCATAACCCCAGGATTCCATAAGAGTAATTGCGGAGTTTCTTGTCACCCCGGAAAGAATACTCCCTTGAAGTTCAGGTGTGATTACCTTGCCGTTTATTTTAAAGAAAACATTCATTGTACCAACTTCTTCAATATATTTTCTTTCAACTCCGTCAAGCCACAATACCTGAGTATAGCCCAATTCCTTTGCATCCATTTGTGCTTTCAGGCTTGCTGCGTAATTGCCGGATGTTTTTACAAAACCCGTACCTCCTTTAACTGCCCTGACATATTTGCTTTCTATATAGATTTTTACAGGGTTCAATCCTTCCGGATAGTAAGCCCCAACGGGTGAAAGGATAATCATAAACTTATAGGTATTTGATGGTCTTACTCCTAGATATGGATCTGTTGCAAAAATAAACGGCCTGATATAGAGAGAGGTTCCTTCAGGTTCCGGTACCCAGTCCCTATCAATACTTACAAGCTTTTTTACAGCTTCAAGGGCAAGGTCTTCATCTATAGGAGGTATACAAAGCCTTTCATTTGAAATATTAAGCCGTTTCATGTTCTGTTCCGGCCTGAAAAGAAGTATTCCTCCATCCTTTGCCCTATATGCTTTCAATCCCTCAAATACAGATTGGCCATAGTGTATTACCATCACGGAAGGCTCCATTTGAAAGGGAGCATAAGGTGTTATTCTTGGATTATACCAGCCCTTATCCTGCGAATAATCCATAACAAACATATGGTCTGAAAAATAGCTTCCAAAACCAAGATTGCTCCAATCGGGTTTGGTTTTTGGATTGCTTGTCCTTTCAACGGTTATATTGTATGACATAAAATTGCTGCCCCCTTTTGAATTATGGATATTATTTAAACATATCACATGTATAGTATCATATTTATATACAAAATAAAACAATTTGTCTTTTTTATTATGCAACTATTTTCTCAAAAAATCCAGTGTTTTGTAAAAAATAATGTATCAAATATTGCCGATGTAATATTTATCTGTTATTATGTTTATGTCATCAAAAAGGAAAGGAGTAAAAAATGAAAAAAAAAGACATAAAGCTCAGGGAGAAAAATGATGTTTGAATGTTTTTGCCCTGACCTTTTTGTAAAAAATATACAGGATATTGAACTTGATTTACTTTTGAGAAAAAATATAAAAGGTCTGATTCTTGATATAGACAACACGCTTGTGCCAACGTATATGAAAGAAGCGGACAAAGATGTTATAAAATGGGTTAAAATTTTAAAAAAAAGTGGTTTTAAGGTTTGTATAGTTTCAAATGCATCAAAAAGCCGTGTTAAAAAGTTTAATGAAAAACTTAGGCTTTTTGCTGTTCACAGGGCCACAAAACCTATAACCAGGGGATTTGAAAAAGCAAAAAGGCTTATGGAACTCACCAATAAAGAAATTGCAGTAATAGGTGACCAGGTATTTACGGATATATTGGGAGGTAATATTAAAGGTATGTATACGGTACTTGTAAAACCGATACATGAAACAGAAAGTATATTCGTAAAAATGAGGCGGTGGCCTGAAAAATATATATTGAAAAAATACAAGGAAAAGCTTGGAATGGGGTAATGTGATTGAAAAAGAAAGATATGGCAGATGTTTTCATAAAAGGTGATACACGACTTTGTGCTGTTTTGGGAAATCCTATCGAACATTCCATATCTCCCGAAATTCATAATACGCTAAGCAGGCTTTTAAAAATCAATACTGCATATGTCCCTTTTAAGGTTGATAAGGGGCATTTGAGAGATGTAGTTGAATGTTTGAAAAAATTGAGGTTCAAGGGAATTAATGTAACAATACCATATAAACAGGAAATTATGGAGCTTACGGATGATAATACCAGAGATTCGGTAATTGTAGGAGCTGTGAATACCTTGAAAAACAGCAGCGGGCGCTTATATGGGTACAATACTGATGGAGAAGGTTTTTCAAGGTCATTTAAAGAAGAAACGGGATGTGAATTTCAGGGAAAGAAAATTTTAATATTGGGAGCAGGAGGCGCATCAAGGTCAATTTCATTAAAAGCTGCGCAGGAAAAGGCAGAGTTGATATATATATATAACAGAACAATTGAAAAAGCTGAAAAGATAACTGAAATTATAAACAATTATACATCTTCAAAGGGAGAGGTATGTAATAAAGAGCAAAAGGGCAGAATTTTTGAGCAGTGTGATATAATAATAAACACAACCTCACTTGGCATGTATCCTGAAACACGGAATTCACCATTAACGGAGGATATGGTTTTCAGAAAAAGCCAGGTGGCATACGATGTGATTTATAATCCTTCAGAGACAGTATTTTTAAAAACCGCAAGGGAAAAAGGCTGTAAAGCGGTAAACGGATTTGGGATGCTTTTATACCAGGCTGTGTATGCATATGAGATATGGAATGGCATAAAAGTACCTGCAGATGTTGTAAAAAAACTTGACAATGCACTGAGGGATTACCTGCAATAAGGGTGGGATGTAGATGGAGTATTATATGATTTTGTATTATGTTGCGGCTTTTATACTTGGTACTGTTATAGGCTCGTTTTTAAACGTATGTATTTACCGTATACCAAAAAAGATTTCAGTGATAAGTCCGCCGTCTTCGTGCGACAGTTGTGGAAAAAGGCTTGGATTTTTTGACCTCATACCTGTTTTTAGCTATATTTTCCTAAAAGGGAGATGCAGGTACTGCGGGGCACGTATCCCGGTCAGGCATTTATTGGTTGAAATACTGACAGGAACCGTATTTTTATTGCTTTTCCACCGCTATTTATTAACTGTTGAATTTGTTATGTCGGCTTACATAATGAGTATTCTGATAATTGTTTTATTTATAGACGCGGATTATGGAATTATTCCTGATAAGCTTGTTATTGCAGGAATATTAGGCAGTATACCGTTTATTGTTTATAATATTTTTGTACCTGTTGAGATATATGGCGACAGTAAATGGTGGGCGCCTTTTGCAGGTATAATACCGGGTACCGTATTTTTACTGATCGTCATGATTGCGGGCTTCTTTATATATAAAACTGATGATGCTATGGGAATGGGAGATATAAAGCTC
>CAZANH010000324.1:0-3331 GCA_964486515.1 uncultured Eubacteriales bacterium | reverse complement strand
AATATTTTCATGAAATGAACGCTACAAGTTCAAGTGGCTGTAAGTTCAGCCTTACATGTCAAATCAAACTCGCTGAATGCTTAAAAATATAACGGGAATATTTCAACAAATATTATACAAAGTGTCATTTTCTAACATGAAACATACAATGTTAATAAAAGTGTGTTTACTGCTTAAAAGGAGGATCAATTGATTTGGAAGCCTTACTATTAGCTTTATCTATAAGCCTGGACAGCTTTGGTATAGGAATTAGTTATGGAATTAAAAAAATAAAATTAACTAAAATCTCCTTGCTAATAATAATCCTTATGTCGTTGGTCTCTTTAGTGATGACATGGTTAATCGGTCAGTTTATAATATCAATTATTTCTATATATGCCGCAAAAATTGTAAGTTCATTACTATTGGTTATATTAGGAGTGTTTATTTTCACTCATGCTCTATTTGATCATTTTTATCCTATGCAGAAAGAAGCCAGACTCATTAAAAATCTAAGAATAAAGAGTTTGCAAATAGTTGTTAACATTATACGTGAACCCTCTACCAGCGATATGGACCATTCCGGTTTTATTGATGTGAGGGAAGCATTGTATATCGGTACAGCTCTATCTATTGATACCTTATCTGTTGGTCTGGCAGCTGTAATCTATGGATTGAATTTTATACCTTTTGCTTTATACGCAGCAATTATGAACATTGCATTTTTAAAATCAGGTGAATTTATTGGAAAACGTACAGCAAAACAAATATGTAGAGATAAGTTAAAATACATATCAGGAATTATTATTATTGCTATGGGAATAATAAAATTATTATAACGATTAGCTATATACGTATAAAGCCATTGGAGAGCCTTGTATATTGAAACTACTGACGCACTACCTGTCACCTTATTGATTTTAAGTTCCTTAGCTATTAATATCTTTTTTCATCAATCCGTATTACAAGGCGGTTTGCCTTTTGAGGTAAAAAATTATAAAAAAGCAGATTACTTTGCTGAATTACATCAATCTATTGAGCAATTAGAACAAGGAAAAATTGTTATTAAAACGATTGATGAATTGGAGGAAATGGAAAATTGAATATAATTTTTTGAAAAAAGTTTTTTTGAATACGAATACAAAAATAACGACAATAAACCTTATTTTATGCAGTTTACATTATATGTATCAATTCCAATTAAATCCGAGTATATTTTCAGTTTTATATTTTTTTTAAAAAGGAATACCTGAAAGCAGTCAAAGAGTAGTAAACTTTGAACTAAAACCCAACAAGGAACAGGACATAATTCTGGGATGTCTTACATACGCGGCATCAAAGTTACAGGCGGTATAGATAACCCCAAGCCCCCGGGATATAAGCACGGGACATTTACCCCACCAGTACTAACAATCTTCATCCATTTTGTTAATATCAGTTTAATAAATAAGGCACTTAAAATAAAAAAGCCATGCCGATTAATCAAGTAATCTTTACCAACTTCCAGCATGGCTTGGGGAGTAGAATATTTTTCCATATGCAAGAATTATTCCGTTATGACAATCGTTGCCCTATCGCCTAATTTCAGGCTGTCCCTGGATTTTGTGCCCTGAATAATCGGTGCCTCGGCCTTGAACTGCCCCGGGTTTATCACTCTGGCATAATATACGAACGGCTTCCTCTCCTTATAATTCTTATTTACATAAAAGGTAACCTTCTGGCCATCCATATCCCTGTACCACCAATACCCTCCTTCAGGGCGTATGCCCGCCTGCCATGGGCTGTTGATTGGTTTCAGGCCGGATGGCACATAATCCGTTATTTCATATCCGTTATCAATTGCATTCTCGTTGATATCCCAGTTTATAACCACTTTTACTATATCGCTCTGTTCAAACTGGCTGGTTTTTTCATTCCCTGTGTATTTGTAATACTCCCTTGAGATTGAAAGATTATTGTCGGGTTTGATACTTCCCTTAAGCTGAGCCTTGTATATTGAAACAACTGACGCACTGCCTGTCACCTTATTGATTTTCAGTTCCTTGATCATCTGCGATGGAACCTGCACCCTTGCAACAGCTCCGTTTTCAAGCGTTTCGGTATAACTTTCCTCTTCATAGGTGTAACTTATTTCAACCTTTTCGTTTGGTACTTTACCTATTTCATTTTTGACATAGAGCAACATTTCTGCATTAACCAGTACTTCTTTTGATTTGCAACAGTTTTCCACAATGAAATCAAACATACCCTCTTTTTCACTCCATCCTAGCTTTGAGGCAAGTACACCAGCCAGTGCGGTATACTGCAGAGAAATGTCCTCATCAGCAGCTTTTATCCTGGCAAACGGATCCTTCTTTTCAATTTCAGGCACTACTCTGTCCGCAAAAATCATGTTTGCCTGGGGTGTCTCACCAAGTTCGGCATATGCCAGAGCGATGAACATATAATCTTCCAGGCTCAGGTTTTCAATTGATGCAGCCTTGTCAAGCTCCAGCAGCACGGGTTCTCCCAGCACGGCCAGGCCATATAGCGCCATGGGCTTTACGATATCACCGCCATCAAACACTATATTGTAATAATACTGCATTAGACTGCCCGCATTTACATCATCAAGCACCAGGGGTGTCATTAGGGCTGTCGTCCTCAAATCACTCTCCGCATACGGAAGTATTCCGATGCCTCCATCCGTGTTTTGATAATCGGAAGCCTTTGACGGGGTTTCATCCCCCCATACTTCCTCATCCTTAAAACTACTGCTGATCATATCCCTTGTAAGTGTCCTGATGTATTTTTGATCAATCCGCTTTCCACCTCCGTATGCAAGACGGTACAATACGGGCAGGAATTTGCCGCGCCCCTCGTCCGTGAACAGCAGTGTCGTCATGCCTCCCGTCCCAGCAGGTATGTCCATGCCGGGCAGGAGTTTATTGTATTCGGCCTCTTCGATTTCATGGCAGGTAGATACTACTGATATGGCCTGTTTGAAAGCATCCGTACTGCCATTTTCACTCAACGCTTTTACAACAATTTCGTATTCGCCTTCCTCAAACTTCCAAAGCGGAATGTTCACCCTTTTGAATGCTTCTCCCTCTATCAGCGTTTCAAGGCCGGGTTTCTGCGGCGAAGTAAGCTGGTATGTTACCTTATCACCCTCATTAAGTTTATCACCATAGGCGGTTACACCCATATACGGATTATCTCCGGCAAGGTATGTGCTGTTCATGGAATAATTTATGAAGAACGGCAGCGATACCTTAATTTCCGCTTTACCTGTTCCCGCATAAAGCCCTGTTGACAACCCTGCCATTGTAACCCTCCAGGATGTTACATTATCGGGGAGCTTCATTTTTAT
>CAZANH010000323.1:0-3776 GCA_964486515.1 uncultured Eubacteriales bacterium | reverse complement strand
TGATACAAGATCGTTTACCAGTATCAGGTCAGGGAAATGTACCCACTCAAGCATGTATTGTGTGTTATTTTCCACTGAAATGTTCCAGTATGTAAAAGGTTCATCATCCGGAAACTCTGCCTTTACAACTGCACTAACATCAAGTCCCCCTACCTTGCAATATTAGCTTTTCACAACTGTTGAGTTGTTTTTCTTTTCTGTTTTTATGGAAAAATCAGCAACTCCTCCTGCATCAACATCAATAGACATTCCTTTTTCATCACGGAATCTCAAAGAAAATACAGGCCTTTCATCAGCTCCTTCCGCAATGAATTCCTTATCCATACTTTTTAAAGAGTTTATTGAACCATTATTATCATTAATTTCTATCATATAATAGCTATTATTTATAATCATATTAACCTCCATTCCAATATATCTTACGCAAATTTTGCGGCCTGTTCAGGACAACCAAGCGCTGCACATGCCCAAATCTCCGAGCGGATAAACGCTCCACAACTATCTTTGTAGTTGTTGTTGAATGTTCCGCTTATCGGAGGCTGCAGGCCCGCTCTCATATTCATCTTGCATATGCTGTATTCATTTGCATTATGTGTTACATAACGGTTAAAATAGTCACCCAATATTTTTGAGTCAATATTAGCACCATTTCGTTCAAGAACTATAAGCCAAAGAAGCTGTATGTCCAAATCATCATTTGGCAGAGGCTCTCAGTCAAGATCATGGGTATAATAGCTTACATCATTCACCTGACGTATCCATTCAAAAGGAGCACCTAATGTTCCTCCTATGTTTTTTCCCATCCAGCATCCAAGTACCTTCTTTATTGTATTCATCAATATTGATATTCATAAAATGCACCACCTTAAGTATTCTTATTTATACAGTAATAATAATATATATTGCTTATTTGTTCAGTAGCTTATTTTGTCATGATAGTGTAGTTTTTTTTCTTGATTGTTTTGAAATAGATAATGTGAGGTTTTGTTGTACCGGTCATGGATAATTATTCTGACATCATCGTTTTGTAGCTCTTTGCATGCATTCCTGAAAAGATTTACTATATCCATCTGGATGAACCCCAATGTTTCATACAGTCTTGCCTGGATACCGTGTGCTCTCCCCTGCAGCTCAGGTAAAAACTTTACTCCCCACAAAATGCCTGTAGCATTGTTATCTGATTCAGGGAGCCTCCACGAGTAAGTCCTTGTGGGAACCTTCAGCCTTTCGTATTCACTTTCAGGCCAAAAACCACTTTTCTCTAATCCCTATCCTGGCATCATTTATTTCAATATTTCTATCAGCACTTACCAGCTCGTCTATTTTGTCTTGAAAAACGGAATCATCAGCAGTACTTTCTGTGGAATAGGTCGTTAATCAAGCCTGGCTGGTGATGCAGGCTGCAAAGGAATCTCCATCAAATCCTCTCCCCATATTATATTACCTTTATAGATTTCGCTCATTTCATTTATCAACCTTTCCTTTACGCCGGGTACATCCATCTGATTTAACATATGACTTATTACCAGTGTTTTAGCATTGGCTTTCCTGGCTGTTTCTGCAACCTCCAAATGTCCGCCGCACACCTTTGCATACTCGTCAGTGGGCTCTGTTCCTGAAATATAATGACACATGTGAACAAGCACATCAAAGTTTTCAGCCAGCTTTACCAGCTCTTCACACGGCCCTGAATCTCCTGAATAAACAAATGACCCTTCACTTGTATCCAGACGATATGCAAAACATTTTAAATAGGGCTGTACATGATTTGCTTCACAGGTTTTTATGCGCCAATTTTTGTTTTCTACTGTTGAATCAGGTTCCAGCTCCTTTACATTTGGTTCGGGCCATCTGCGTGGTGCAGTACCTCCTCTTGCTTCAAAAATATCAATACTTCCCTGATGCTTTATGCGAGCCTTTATATCGGGAGAAAATGCACCGTCTCTGCCTATTAGCTGCCGGGTCATTTTTTTTATTGGAGATGGACCGTATATATTCAGTTCATCAACAAGATCCGCTCCCTGGTCCCATCTTGTAAGCATCAATGTAACATAGTCAAGACAGTGGTCATATTGCAGATGTGACAAAAACAAATCAGTAACCTGTGTTGGTTTGAGCCCCGCTTCAAGCAGGCGGTGATAGGAACCAGGTCCTAAATCAAAAAGAATTGCATCCTCCCCCACTTCAATCAGATAGCCCGAACTTTTTCTCTTAAGGGAAGGGGATGGTGTTCCCGTTCCCAGCAATCTAATTTTCATGATTCTTGTTCCCTCTTTTCTGTTAATTTTTCTATCAGTATACTCAAGTCCTTCTCTGTATTCTCGTCCAGAGAATTCACAACATGCTCACGTAAAATTTGCTTCACCTCTTCATCCACCCTCTGTCTCAGGCTCTTTTTTCCACTCTTTTCCCATGAATCATATGATTCCCTTGTCAGAAGCCTGGGATAAAAGATTCTTTTGAAGTTGTTGAGCGTATGCTCCTCAGTCAGATAGCTCCCTCCAGGTCCTACCTTGTTTATTACATCCAAAGCCAGTTCATCTTTGCCAAACGGAATTCCCTGCACAATGTGCTTTATCACCTCTATCATTTCATTAGCAAATACAATCTGGTGTGGTGAAGACATAAGTCCGGAATCCAGATAACCCACATCGTGTATCAGGTTTCCTCCTGACAAAGCCGCCATCAGAAGTGAATATGCACCCTCCGCTGAGGCCTGTTCATCAAATATCTTCGCATCACTGCAGCCCCCTGTACTGAAAACAGGCATTTTATAGTGGCGTCCCATCTCGGCAAGAGCAGCACTCAGCACATGAAACTCCGGAGCGCCGTAAGGGTGTGCCATTGTCTTCATATCAATAGGCGTAATGGTTCCACCATAAATAAATGGTGCGCCGGGCTGTTTGAGCTGATGAATTACCAGTGCGGACAAAAGTTCCGCATTTCCCTGTACCAAGGCTCCGGCCAGTGTTACAGGTGCGGTTGCACCACTCATCATGCCTATGGTATGAATAATCGGAACCCATTTTTCTGCACACGCCATCATTTTGCCCACAGCATCTTCGGCATGCCTCAGAGGAGATGTTGACTCCGAGTATATTGCCAGCAGGGGATTGTTTCTTAATTCATCCGTACCTCCCATAACTGTCTCAGCCATTTCTATAATGTCAAGCGTATTCTGCTTGTCATTTGTGCTCATGATTATTGGTTTTTCCGTATTTCTCAATAGAGCATCAAATTCATGAATATATCCATTTTCAGGGTATTTGTCTTCAATCAATCCCATGGACATTACAAAATCAATGCTTGAAAGACAGTCGCATATTTTTGCAATATTGGCTATGTCCTGTTTTTCGCTGTGTTTCCTTCTGCCTGTAAACGGGTCAATTGTATAGGGACAGCCAGACCCTGTCCCGAAATAGCTTCTGTTAGGCTCTAAAAACATGCACCTTTCCTTTTTCCTGTTTGACATAACCACCCTGGTTGGCACAACTGCCAATGCTTTTTTTACAAGGCTTTCATGTATTCTGACCCTGTTTCCATCCACCCTTGCTCCTGCATCTCTCAGAAGCTTGAGCGCTTCATCGTGAAACACCTCAACACCTGTCTGTTCCAGTATTTCCAATGAACTGTTGTGAATGTCCTCAATTTGATTTTCCGATAAGTATTTAAGTACCGGAGTCAGCTGTATTGACCTGCCGCTTCTCATTTTTATCAAACCCTTTCTCAACCTTCATTCGCAAGATTTTCTATCAGCTCTGAGCTTGTATCGACAA
>CAZANH010000322.1:0-20950 GCA_964486515.1 uncultured Eubacteriales bacterium | reverse complement strand
AATAATACTTGTCCTGTTCCTGTCCCCGAAGCTAATTTTACAAAAGCATCAAGTTCATAATTTCCTTCACCTTTAGAAATAAGTAAATCGGTTATGTTTCAGCTTTTACTGTGAAGTCATCCTTTTATATTATTTCTTACTTCATTATAAAAACCATCTTTAATCACTACTCCAAGGTCAACATCGGAATATTCATCATTTGCATCTCTCCCCACAGAGCCATATAAAAACATTGCTGTAATTTTATTATCACCCTGGAATTTGATTTTGAATTTTTCTATCGTCTGTTTTAAGTACTCATGCATAATTACTTTTCCTACTTTCTAAAATATTATTAGCATTGAGCAATAACCATTTCATTGAAACAATTCATTTTCAATAATAATTATATATAATTGATATCCTTATTGTCAAGCTTGACATGAATAATTCTACAATATACAATGTGTAATAATAATCATACTAACGGGGGGTTGTGATGAAGGTTGCAAAATTCGGGGGTACTTCCCTTTCTAATGCGAAACAGATAAAAAAGGTCTGCGATATAATATTGTCAGACCCAGAAAGGCAGTTAATAATAGTATCTGCTCCGGGTAAAAGACATAAGGATGATATCAAGGTCACTGACCTGTTGATTGCATACGGCGAAAGTTTTTTAAAAACAGGCTCTGCTGTAAAAGAACTTGAAGCCATTATTGACAGGTACAAAGAAATTACAGACGGTCTTGGCCTTTCGGCAAGTATTTTAGATACCATTCATAACGATATAGAAGCAAGATTATCAGCAAATATATCCGATAAGAACATTTTTATGGATTCCATAAAGGCTGCCGGTGAAGATAACTGTGCAAAGCTTGTTACAGCATATCTTCAGAGTACCGGTAAGCAAGCTTCGTACATAAACCCTAAAGAGGCAGGCCTTATACTGAGTAGCGAATATGGAAACGCAAGGGTACTTCCTGAATCCTGTGACAATTTGAATTTATTGAAGGATTTGCCGGGCATAAAAATCTTTCCCGGTTTTTTTGGATATTCAATAAAAGGGGATGTAGTAACCTTCTCAAGAGGAGGTTCCGATATAACAGGTTCCATACTTGCAGCAGCAACAAATGCAGAAGTATATGAAAACTTTACTGACGTTGATTGTGTTTTTTCAGTAAATCCGAACATAATCCCTAATCCAAAACCAATCCATAAGCTCACATACAGGGAAATGCGGGAACTTTCTTATGCAGGCTTCAGTATTTTCCACGAAGAAGCACTTATTCCCGTATACAAGAAAGGTATCCCCGTATGCATAAGGAACACAAATAACCTTGATTCTCCGGGTACAACAATAGTACCAAATATCGAAACAATTGATCGTACTATTGTTGGAATAGCAGGTGATGATGGTTTTTGCAGCCTTTATATAAGGAAATATCTTATGAACCGTGAGGTGGGGTTTGTCAGGAAAGTACTCGAAATTCTTGAAGGGGAAGGTTTATCCTATGAACATATGCCTTCAGGTATTGATGATATTTCCATAATACTGGAGCAAAAACAGTTCAACAGTGAAAAAGAGGAGACAGTTCTTTTAAGGATAAAAAATGAACTGGATGTGGATTATATAAGCATTGAACGAAATCTTGCCCTTATTATGATAGTGGGAGAAGGTTTGCGCCACACCGTGGGGATAGCCGCAAGAGCCGCGGGCGCCATAGCTGACGCAGGTATAAATATAGAAATGATAAATCAGGGCTCATCCGAGGTCAGCATTATGTTCGGGATAAAGGCTCAAGACTATGAAGCTGCAATAATGCACCTATATGACGAGTTTTTTAATGAAAATCAAAAGAGCTGACAGAGGGAGGGGAAATATTTTGCAAAATATACTGGGTGTTGATATAGGAGGTACAAAATGCGCAGTTATTTCAGGAAATGCATATGATGATGGTATAAATATTATCAATAAAATAAGTTTCCCAACCGAAGTCAACAAAGGCCCGGATTATTCCATTGAAAATATATTTAAAAATATTGATATTATTCTGAAAAATTCCCGGATAAATATCAGGGATATTAATGGAATTGGTATAAGCTGCGGGGGGCCGCTTGACAGTAAAAAAGGAATCATTATGTCGCCTCCTAATCTTTATGGATGGGATAATGTTCGTATTGTAGAAATATTTGAGGAAAGGCTTGGTGTAAAAACCATGCTTCAAAATGATGCCAACGCATGCGCACTCGCTGAATGGAAATATGGCGCCGCGAAAGGCTTTGAGAATATTGTATTTATTACTTTCGGGACAGGATTCGGTGCAGGGATGATTCTAAACGGCCGGCTTTATACCGGAGCAAGCGATATGGCAGGAGAAATCGGGCATATAAGGATTGATGAAAACGGCCCTGTTGGCTACGGTAAATCAGGTTCGCTGGAAGGTTTCTGTAGCGGCGGTGGCATAGCCCAGCTTGCAAGGACAATGATTCTGGAAAAACTTCAAATGGGCGAGAAGGTATCCTTATGTAAAGATCTGAGTAAATTAAATAAAATAGATGCAAAAACAGTCGCATATGCAGCCGGGAAAGGAGATATGCTTGCAATGGATATTTACCGCAAAAGCGGATATTACCTTGGAAAAGGCCTTTCAATAATAATAGATATGTTAAATCCGGAAATAATAGTAATTGGAAGTATTTTTGCTAGGAGCGTGGAACTTCTCTGGCCTGAGGCAGAAGAAGTAATAAACAGGGAGTGCCTCAAACTAACGAGGGATACCTGTAAAATCGTTCCTGCTGGGCTTGGAGATGAAATAGGAGACTACGCCTCTCTAGCAACAGCGTTATATAGAGCATAACTCTTATTGATTAACAGATGCGGAGGTAATTATTATGCCTGAAAACAGCAGTATAATGGATAAGCTTTTTATAGAATTTCCACAATTGAAGCAGTGCCGCAATTCAATTCTGAAGGCAGCTGTCCTTTTAAAACAATGCTACGCCGGATCAGGAAAGGTTCTCATCTGCGGTAACGGAGGAAGTGCAGCCGATTCCGAACATATCGTTGGTGAATTGATGAAGGGTTTTATAAAAAGGAGGAAAATAAGCAGTACTGACATTAAAAAGTTAAAAACTGCCTTCCCTGATACTTGGGAATATCTATCACATAACCTCCAGGGTGCACTCCCTGCAATTTCTCTTGTCAGCCAGACAGCTCTGTCATCTGCTTTTATAAATGACGTAGCAGCCGATATGGTATTTGCCCAGCAGGTATACGGATACGGCAAAAAGGACGATATACTGATTGGGCTCAGTACCTCCGGGAACTCATCCAATGTTTTAAACGCTGTCAGGGTTGCAAAGGCTTTTGAAATAGTAACAATCTGTATGACAGGTGAAAGCGGCGGCATGATGAAGGATATCTGTGATGTAACCATTACGGTACCTGCAAAAGAAGTCTACAAAGTTCAGGAATACCATCTCCCCGTATATCATGCATTATGTACTTATGTAGAAGATGTGTTTTTCAAGGAATAATACATACCGCTATCCTTTTTTCCATTCTTCTCATATTATAACCAAATTAAGACATAATTGCAAGTTTTATTGAAATAGAAATTAAGGTGCTGTCGATATTTATATTTATGGTACTGTTATCTGCTTTTTATCAGGCTGTGAAGTAATTTCGTTATCCTTTCCCTGAAAATCAGCCCTGTAATAAATAACACTGCGGCACCTACGGAAATGATTCCGGCTATAAGGTAATTCTCCTTTCGGAGATTTGCTCCTATATATGAAGAGCCAATAAGTGCAGGAATTCTTGCAATTGTTACTGTTATAAAAAATCTCAGGGTCCTTATGGGTGTAAGCCCTGCTATATAAACCAGTACATCCTTTGGAATACCCGGTATAAGGAAAAGTAAAAATATTACTGCCTCAGATTTACGTTTATTTATGAGAGATTTCAGCCTATTGTATTGTTTTACCGGAACAACAAGCTGTACTAGTTCATACCCCAAAACCCTTGTAATAGCAAACACAATCAAATAACCGATAGTAATACCAATCAATGAATAAACCGTACCCAAAGCCACTCCAAATATGTATCCACCGGCAATCTGTACGGGTTCACCGGGTATTGCGGCTATTATTACCTGAATTATCTGAATTGATATGAATATAAGCACCCCTTTAATCCCATATGATGCAAGCATTTCTTTCAATTCTTCCCGTTCTGACGCAAGCTGAGTAATATAGGGAGCAAATTTTATTGTCACATAAATAATAACAGCCGTAAACAGGCAGAAAAGTACTGTCTTAACCACTGTTACACTCAATTTCATATTGGTTCTATTTCTTGTGTTTGTTTCCTGTTTTACCTCTCCATTATCATTTTTATTTTTCATTATATGTCCATCCTTATCTGCGAATCCTTTAAATCTTCATCTTTAAGGTAACATCCAACTGCGGGGATATTTGCCGTTTTGTAGTAGTCAGGTGATAAAAGCTCGATTTCTTCAATAGTGAATACACCCGTCATTATACTCCCTTTTTTGCTTCTCAGCACCTGTACCCCTTGAGAATTTCTTGCTGATTTTGGATTTATGCTTCCCGTATTAAACACAAGTACCTTATTAATACTGCTTTTTGCTGCCAGTTCAATATCTTCATTGATATTCATAATTCTTACAATCGGTGATATGTCCGAATAAGCATTTGCAAGTTTTTTACGATTTGTTTTTGTACTGTAACTTTTAAGTGTAATCTTGGCAGCCTTGCCATTTTGAAAGAAAAACATAACATATCCTTTATAATCATCAGTTGCAGCCATATGTATAATCCTTTCATCCTTTTCCATATCCAAAAGATTAATAAGGTATTCACCGAGGCTGCTCGCCTTGCAGTCTTCTATTTCATAAAGTTTAAGTTTATACACGGTATGTCTATTTGAAAAAAGCAGCAAATCAGACTTGTTGTGTGTTTCCAGTTCCTGAATTACTATGTCATCATCCTTGAGCTTATGTTCATCATTACCCCTTAGAGATACGAGTGATATCTTCTTAAGGTAATTCTGACGAGTCAAAAATACTTTAATATTGTAGTCTTCGATAAGGTGTTCCTTTGTAATTTCTTCTATATCATCCTCGTGTATTATTTCTGTTCGTCTTGGCCGTCCATATTTTTTAGAAATCAGCCCCAACTCTTTAACAATGATATTTTTAATCCGTTTTTCACTGCCATAGACGGATTTTAATTTTTGTATTTCTTTTTGAAGGTTTTCAACTTCGGCTACTCTGTTTAATATGTACTCCCTGTTTAGATTCCTGAGTTTTATCTCAGCTATAAATTCTGCCTGTGCACTGTCTATATCAAAACCGCTCATCAGATTTGGGATTACATTTTCTTCTTTTTCCGTACCTCTTATAATTTTAATTGCACTGTCAATATCAAGCAGTATTTTTTTCAGGCCTGACAGAAGATGGAGCTTTTCTTCTTTTTTCTCAATATCGAACAGCGTATGCCTTTTAATACATTTAACCCTGAATTTAATCCACTCATCGAATATTTTCCTTAATCCCATAACTACAGGATGTCCATCAACCAGTATATTGAAATTACAGCTAAAACTATCCTCAAGTGAAGTAAACCTATAAAGCTTTTTCATCAGTACATCCGGGGCCGCTGATTTTTTGATTTCAAGTGTAAGTTTAAGTCCACCCAGATCAGTTTCATCTCTCACATCATTTATCTCTTTTATGTTTCCCTTTTTAACGAGAACCGCTATTGCATCAATTATTACCTCGGTTGTGGTAGTATATGGTATCTCATATATTTCAATACAGCTGTTTTTTTTATCAAATCTGTATTTTGCTCTTAATTTGAAACTGCCTCTTCCTGTTTCATATATCTCCCTAAGTTCCTTTTCCCTGTATATTAATTTACCTCCTGAAGAAAAATCGGGTGCCTTTAGATATTGAAAAAAATCATTATCCTTGTCTTTAATATAGGCTGATACCGTTTCACATAATTCTGCAAGATTAAAACTGCATATACTGCTTGCCATACCAACCGCTATTCCCTGGTTGGCACTGACAAGTATATTTGGGAACGCCACAGGAAGCAACACAGGTTCTTTCATAGTTCCATCATAATTGTCGATAAAATCAACTGCATTCTTATCTGTATTCCTGAATATTTCTTCACATATCCTGTCAAGTTTAACCTCTGTATATCTTGGTGCAGCATATTTCATATCTCTTGAATAATACTTTCCAAAATTCCCTTTTGAATCTATAAACGGATGAAGCAATGCATCATTTCCTCTGGTAAGCCTGACCATTGTTTCATATATTGCCATATCTCCATGGGGATTCAATTTCATAGTCTGGCCGACAACATTGGCAGATTTTGTCCTGTTCCCTGACAACAGCCCCATTTTATACATGGTATATAAAAGTTTCCTGTGAGAAGGTTTAAAACCGTCAATTTCAGGTATTGCCCTTGATACAATTACACTCATTGCATAAGGCATATAGTTTTTCTCAAGCGTATCAATAATCTTTTGTTCCTTTAAAACCTCTTCCATAAACACTCCTTTTTCTTCCGTCAATATCTTCCACAATTATTGTACATCAATTAATTCCATGTATTTATATCCGTTTTCTTCAATATAGTTTTTCCTTCCTTGAAGATTGTCACCCAAAAGCAAATTAAAAAACTGTTCTGTCATTTCCGCTTCATCAGGCGTAACCTTAACAAGCCTCCTGCTTTGAGGATTCATTGTAGTCTTCCACATCATTTCAGGTTCATTTTCACCAAGCCCTTTTGAACGCTGGATTGAATACCTGCCTTTTAATCCGGATATAATCTGGTTTTTTTCACTGTCACTGTAAGCAAAATAGGTCCTGTTCCTTTCAACTATTTCATAGAGCGGAGATTCTGCAATATAAACCTTTTTTTCCTGGATTAGTGCAGGTACAAGCCTGTAAATCATCGTAAGTACAAGTGCCCTTATTTGAAAACCATCAACATCGGCATCAGTACATATGATTATCTTACCCCATCTCAATTCATCAATATTAAAGGTGTTTAGATCCCTGTGCCTTGATTTAATCTCAACTCCACAACCCAATACTTTCATTATATCAACTATTATATCATTTTTAAATATGCTTTCATATCCCGCTTTCAAACAGTTTAATATTTTACCCCTTACCGGGATAACAGCCTGAAAATCAGCATCCCTTGCAAGTTTACAGGCACCAAGCGCCGAATCTCCCTCAACTATGTAAAGTTCCCTCCTGCTAATATCCTTTGTACGACAGTCAACAAATTTTTTTACGCGGTTTGTTATATCAACTGACCCATTCAATTTTTTTCTTACGTTTATTCTTGTTTTTTCAGCTGTTTCTCTGCTTCTTTTATTTACAATAACCTGTTCAGCAATCATATCACTTTCTGACTTTTTTTCAATAAAATAGACTTCCAGACTCTGTTTTAGAAAATCTGTCATTGCTTCCTGTATGAATTTGTTTGTGATGGATTTTTTAGTCTGGTTTTCGTAGCTTGTTACAGTGGAAAATGAATTACTTACCAATATAAGGCTGTCCTGTATATCTGCAAACGTTATCCTGCTTTCATTTTTATTGTATTTGTTTTTTTCCTTTAGAATTTTATCAACTGCATAAACGAAAGCATTTTTGACTGCTCTGTCAGGTGAACCCCCATGTTCAAGAAAACTTGAATTATGATAGTACTCCAAAAGATTTATCTCATTATTAAAACAAAATGCAATCTGCATTTTAACCTTGTATTCAGGCTTGTCATCGCGGTCCTTTCCTTTTACGGAAGTTTCGTAATGCTGTATTTTCGTAAACCCCTTTCCCTGATCTATTTCTTTTATATAATCATCTATACCGTTTTTATAAAAATATTCAAAAGTTTTGCTGCTCTCTTCATCATACAGGATAAATTTAACATTTGAATTCACAACTGCCTGCTTTTTCAGGATATTCTCATAATATTCAAGGGGTACCGATATATCAGTAAAAACCTCTTTATCAGGTTTCCATTTTATAACTGTACCAGTATGTTCATACTCAGTCTTTCTTTTTTTCAACTCCCCAATATTTTTACCCTTTTCAAAATGCAGTTCATAAACTGAGCCATCCCTGTAAACCTTAACATCCATATATTCGGAACTGTATTGTGTCGCACAGCACCCAAGCCCGTTAAGGCCAAGACTGTATTCATAATTATCCCCCAGGTTGTTGTCATATTTTCCTCCTGCATAAAGTTCACAAAAGACAAGTTCCCAGTTATATCTTTTCTCTTTTTGGTTATATCCAAGAGGTATGCCTCTTCCATAATCCCTGACCGTAATTGATTGATCAGTATGTCTTGTAACCTCAATATCCATGCCATATCCTTCCCTTGCCTCATCAATTGAGTTTGAAAGGATTTCAAATATCGAATGCTGGCAGCCCTCAACACCATCCGAACCAAATATTACACCCGGCCTTAATCTTACCCTGTCCGCACCCTTTAACGCTGATATACTCTCATTATCATAACTTGAGAATTTTTTGTTCACCTTATTTGACTTTTTACCCATATTTCCCCCAATTACATATTAAATATTATTAGCATTAGTATACTAATCATTATTTCGTAAACCAGCTTATATGTCAAGATACAAAAATCTTTTCAATGTTAAATTCATAAAGCTGGTTAAACCGGATATTTCCCGAATTAACACTCTGTAATGTACTTATCAAGGTTATTTCCTGTAAACTGTAGTTTACAGAGGCAAAATATTGCAAACTTCTAATAAATATGCTATTTTATTTTAAGTTAATGAACAGGGAGACTTTTAAATGTATGGATTTTTTGCATGAGTTTTTTTGGATTATAAATTTAATAGTATTTGTTTTGTTTTTTACTATCATTTTGCATTGTGTATTAATGAACAAAAAGATAAATAAAAAATTGAATGAAAGCGAAGGCAGCTACCTGCTTCTTCTTAAAAATTTTCCCGATTCCATAATTGTACACAAAGAAGGTTTGATAACTTTTGCAAATTATGCTGCTATGGAATTAACAGGAGTTAATTATGTAAATGAACTTAAAGAAAAGTCAATATTCAATTTCTTTGCCTTGAATGATAAAATTTCTATAAGGGACAGCTTTATAAAACTCAGGGAAGGGAAATTACGATCGATTACTCATAAACATAAGTTAATAAGAAATGACAATGCTGTAATTGATGTCGAGGTAACGTCTTCAGCCCTCCCCGTTAACGGAGAGTACCTTGTACAAAGCGTAATCAGAAACATTACTGATAAAAAGCTGCTTGAGAAAACACTTGAACTTGACAGGCTAAAAACAATATTTTTTTCAAACATATCTCATGAGTTGAAAACTCCTATAAATGGTATATTAAGTACAATTCAGCTGTCAGAACTTTTATTAAACAAAAAAGATATTTCAGAATATACACATAAACTGGAATATAATTTTCAAATAATAAAGAAGAATAGCTACAGGATGCTTAAAATTATAAACAATATTATAGATGTTGCAAAAATTGACACGGGTTATTTTGATATATATCTCAAAAATGCCGACATTGTAAATATTGTTGAAGATATTACTCTATCAGTAGCACAAATTGCAGCAAAACATAATTTAAATATGGTTTTTGACACGGACGTCGAGGAAAAAATAATTGCATGCGACCCCTGTGCCATAGAAAGAATAATGCTTAACCTCCTGTCAAATGCAATTAAATTTTCTGGTTCCAAAGGTAATATAGCCGTTAATTTTTTTGACAGAAAAGATAATATCTACATTTCAGTAAAAGATACGGGAATAGGTATACCTCAGAATAAAACCATACATGTTTTTAACCAGTTTTACCGGGTAGACAATTCCTTTACAAGAAAAAATGAAGGCAGCGGAACAGGCCTGTTCATTGTAAAATCTCTTGTAGAAATGCATAAAGGCAGTATTTCCGTTAACAGCAACATCGGAGAAGGAAGTGAATTTATTATAAAATTACCGGCAAACATCCTTCCCATACAAGACAATTTGAATACTACATACGAAAAGCACAAATTAAAATATATGATTTCAAATGAAAAGGTAAATATGGAGCTATCAGACATATATAGCCTGTATGGGTAAAACGTGCTTAAGTTTCTCTATTTTTTTTCGATATATATTTAAAGAGGGTATTATAAGTACAAAAGATAATTCCGGAGGGTATATATGGATATAGCAACATTTTTAGGTATAATATTTGGTATCGTGTGTATAATATATACTATTATTGCCGGTGCAAGTCCTCTTGCTTTTTTTGACTTAAGATCGGTTTTAATTGTTCTTGGCGGCGGTATTGGCTCAACCCTTATAAGTTACAGGGCAGGTGAAATCCTTAAAATACTCAATGTTGTAAAACATGCTTTCTGTGGGAAACAGTTTTCACACTCTTCCCTGATAAGAATGCTTGTTGAACTCTCTCAAAAAGCAAGACGTGAAGGCCTTCTTTCACTTGAGTCAGAACAGGAACAAATAGAAGATAATTTTATAAAACAGTCCCTCCAACTTATAGTGGATGGTGTTGAACCTGATACAATAAGAGAATCCCTCGGACTTGAACTTGAAAACCTTAAAATCCGTCATAACAGGGGACAGAGTTTGTTCAGGACAATGGGAGCATTATTTCCCGCATGGGGTATGATAGGAACACTTATGGGGCTCATAAGCCTCCTTAAGAATCTGCATGAACCTTCAACAATAGGCCCTTCAATGGCTCTTGCCCTTGTAACAACCTTTTACGGCAGCGTACTTTCCAATTTCATCTGTATACCTATAGCAAATAAGCTTAAGATTAAAAGCCAGGAAGAAATACAACAGAAAGAAATGATTATTGAAGGAATTTTATCGATACAGGCAGGAGAAAACCCAAGAATTATGGAACATAAGTTAAAGACATTCCTGTCACCCTCGCAAAAACAGCAATATGACAAGGAAAGTGAGGACGAGAAAAATACTCTTGAAAATGCTGAACAACAAACCGTTTCTAATTGAGGTATTTACTATATGATAAAATTCGGGAAAAAACCAAAAACAGATGAGGATATTGATGATTCGGGCACCTGGTTAATTACATACAGTGACCTTGTTACTTTGCTGCTAACTTTCTTTGTGCTCCTTTTTTCAATGGCTACGATTGATGTTCAAAAATACACCGAAATTGCTGAATCCTTAAGGTCTGCGTTTCATCATATAAGCAGTGGTGAAAGTTTTGATTCAAACAAAGGTAAGGATATAATACAAATAATTGAGGAAAAAAGCTCTATTGATATTGACAATAAACAATATAACACTGACCCTGGAATGCAAGAAGAAGAAAACAAAAAGATAGAGGAAGACAAAAAGAAGGAGGAAGAAAGAATTATCCAGGCAGCCGAAAAAATAAAGGCGGAAAAACTCAAAAAAGTCAAAACACAAATCCAGGATGCAATCATAAAACTTGAACTCGACGAACACGTAAAGGTACTTGAAGAAGAACATATGCTTATTTTGAGAATTGATTCCGTCATACTGTTTGACCTCGGCAAGGCTGATATAAAACCATCAGGGAAGGAAACACTTTTAAAGCTCGGTATACTTTTTAATGAACTTGACAGTGAAATACTGGTTCAGGGACATACCGACAACCTGCCGATAGATACCTATCTTTTTCCTACCAACTGGGAACTTTCCACACGCAGGGCAACCAATGTTGTGCGTTTCCTTATAGATAACTGCTCACTTGAACCGTCATATCTCACAGCTACGGGAAATGCGGAATTTAAACCAATAAAACCAAACAACACCCCTGAAAACAGGCAAAAGAACCGCAGAATTGATATTGTTATTGCAAAGTGAACCCGTACAACCAGATTTTACACAGGGAATCAATTATGTTTATCATAAGCTGTTACGGCATTGATTTCTCCTCCAATTATCATTATCATACTGCTGATGTAAAACCAGACGAGAAGTACTATAATTCCTCCAACACTTCCATAAATCAAAGAATATATCCTAAAGCTGTTTATATAAAAAGAAAAAACAACTGAAATTATTATCCAGGAAACTGTTGAAAATATTGCTCCCGGAATAACTTCTTTTATGGTTAAACGTTTACAGGGCATGTAATAATACACCAAAAAGAAGACAATAAACAGTGAAAATACAGCTATCATATAGCGTGCAATTTTCCAGACAAGTACAAAGACATTTGAAATCCCAAGATATTTGCTTAAATATTTTCCGATTAATTCTCCGAATACAAGCAGAACAAGTGTCAGGATTATGATACCTGCAAGCATAACCGTAGATAACAGTGAAACCGCCTTGACCTTCCAGAAGACACGTGTTTCTTTTTTGTCATAGGCTTTGTTTATTACCTTTATTAGTGCTGATGCTCCACTCGAAGAAGCCCACAGTACGGTAATCATCCCAAAAGATAACAAACCCCTGCTTCCTGAATCGGACACTTCCCTGATAACCTCTACTATAAACTTATATACATCCTCTGGTAGAATTCTGTAAAACCCTTCAAGAGATCCTTCGCCTGTAACAGGAATATATCCCACCAAAGTAATCAGCAGCAACAGAAAAGGGAAGAAAGACAGGATGAAAAAGTATGTAATCTGAGCTGCCAAAGCCGTTACATCATCGTCTTTCAGCCTTTTCCGAAATGCCTTATAAAACCTGATACATTTTCCCATTTGCCTCCTGCTCTTTATTTCAACTAACCGGTTTCATAAAAAGCATAGTCCACAAACATCTTCCCTGATTGTCTTTTGCAAGGCCTATACCTGTTTGTGTATAAACAGGGCTTAAAAGGTTGTTTCTATAGCCTGTTGAATTCATCCAGACAGTCATAAGCTCAAGTGGCGTATTAAGCCCCTGTCCAAGATTTTCAGCTGCAGCACTGAAAGCCATGCCCATCTGTTCCATCATTTTAAAAGGAGAACCGTAATTCGGAGACATGTGTCCGAAATAACCACTGTAGGCCATATCTTCAGCCTTCATTCGTGCGCATTTCGCAAGCTGTCCGTTATATTCAAGCGGCTGCAGCCCTCTTTTAACTCTTTCCCTGTTTGCTATACGAAGTGCTTCCTTTTCCATAGAGGCATAGTTTTCCTTTTCCCCGGAAATATTGATTTTCTGACCGGGATAAATCAGTGAAGGATCCTCTACCTGTGGATTTCTTGCCACAATAGTTTTTAAATCAATTCCATAATATCTGGCAATGCCACTCAAAGTCTCACCTTTTTTTACGGTATGAACCGCAGGCATGGCGAATGTCATTGTATATGACATAATTACCATTATTATTGTACATACTGCTGCAATTTTATTTTTTTTCATACTAAAATCACCTCATCCTGTATTTTGTGAAATATGAGGCAATTTTATGCAATTACATATTCACAATTTCATAATTATCAAAAAGATAAACATACCTTTCCTTTACTTTTTTACCTGTAAGCCTCTCAAGCGCTTTTGCATAGTACTCAATCTGGACCTCATACCTTTTTTTTATTACTTCAATCCCATTTGAAAATATTTTGTCTGTTTTGTAATCTATTAAAACAAGTTCTTCGCTTTCTTCAAAAAAACAGTCTATCATACCTTGAAGCAAAAATGTTTCAGTTTTGTATTTATCCTCTGCCAAATCCTTAAAAACATCTCTGCTTTCAATTTCCATGCAAAATGGGGTTTCTCTTGAAATTTTTGCTGCTTTCAACATTCTTCTGCCAGGTTCCGTATGAAACAATTGAATAATTCCGTTAACATCGACACTTTCCTTTTGTGTATCCGTAATAAGTTTATCCTTCACCATTTTATCAAGCTGCCCATTTATCTCAACTGGGTTTGAAACATTTTCAAGGCAGAGATGCTGCATAACAAAATGAAGTGTACTCCCTTTTTCAACGGCACTCATACCCTGGCTGTCTTCGAGAAAGGATGGCCTTTTTACTACGGGAGGCGTATAATATGGCTCAACAGGGTATTCTTCTCCTGAAAATATTGCATTAAAATATCTTTTTAATTCTGTAACCGTAATCTTTGCAGGAATTTTTACAACCTGTTCAAAAGGATATTTCCATTCTAGTCTCCTTTTTATTTCCTTTTGAAAATTCGTTTTAAATTTATCTTCGTCAACAGACTTCAGTTCCTCTATGAACTCACTTACTGATTGTACCGAAGCTGCAGTTTTTTCTATAATATTTTTCTTTGAAATTATATTTATATTCCAATTCAATTCATCTTCAATAAGATTCATATCTTCAATATTGCCGTATTTCTTCCTTAGAATGCTTCCGCAGCTTTTATGCCTTATAACGGCAGGGCATATCCAATCCAGATATGTTCTGCCATTTGTAACCATATACCCAGGTATGTGCCAATCATTGTTATAAAGCGACTCACTCCATGAAGACAGTGAATTTTCAATATTATTAACAGTTCCTGTAATTATAAGTTTCTCCTTTGCTCTTGTAAAAGCCACATAAAGTATTCTCATTTCCTCCGAGAGTGTTTCAAGTTTTATTTTATGTTTAAGCGCCTGTTTGCATGCAGTAGCAGATATCAATCTTCTGTCCGTATTTACAATATCAGGGCCGAATCCTAAATCATAGTGAAAAAGTATTTTTCCGTTTGTGTCCTGAAAATTAAATTGCTTTCCACATCCCGAAAGTATCACAACCGGGAATTCCAGCCCCTTGCTTTTGTGTATACTCATTATTCTTACAACATTTTCATTCTCACCGAGTATTTTTGCGCTTCCCATATCACCGCTTCCGCTTTTAAGTTTTTCAATAAAATTGATAAAGTTAAATAAACCCCTATAGCTGGTTTTTTCAAATGCCCCTGCCCTTTCAAACAGGATTTTCAGGTTTGCCTGGCGCTGCACCCCTCCCGGCATACCTCCTGTAAAACTGTAATAACCTGTTTCCGTATATAAATACCATATAAGTTCATCAGTTGCCATATAACATGCCTTGCTTCTCCACAAATCAAGTTTTTTTAAAAAAGCCTTCAGTTTTTCCCCCAATTCATCATTTTTTACTTCTGCTGCTTTCCTTAAAGCCTCATAAAAACTCCTGTGTGGCATTTGTGCCCTGATTTCAACAAGTTCATCCATGGAATATCCACAGATAGGTGAACGTAAAACCGAAATAAGGGGTATATCCTGCATCGGATTATCTATGATTTTAAGTAGTGACAGAATTGTCTGTATCTCTACAGACATAAAATATCCGGTACCCGTATCGGTAAATACCGGTATACCTCGTAAACCCAATTCTTCTTCGAAAACTGCCGCCCAATTTGAAGTTGTCCTCAACAGTATTACAATATCCCTGTATTGCACTGGCCTGTACGAGTTTATTTTTTTGTCGAATATGTAAAACTGGCCTTCTTTTCCTGCCTCTCCTGTAAGCTTTCTTATTCTTTCAGCTGTGAACCTTGCTTCACACTGTATCCTATCCGGTTCATCACCACTGTTTTGGAACTGTTCTTCCTTATCCGACATATCAATTATATGAAGTTCAGAATCTGTATTTGCGTTCATGTCCTTATTATTATATTTTTCCTGTTCACTCAGTCTGTTATCATCAAAATAAACCGCACCAAAGTTCAAAAATTCATTTTCATTATAATCAAGTTCCCCTGTTTCAGATGACATGATCTGTCTGAATATGTAATTTACTGAGTTTATTATGTTCTTCCTGCTTCTGAAATTCTTATAAAGTAGTATTTTAAGTTCCCTCATCCCTTTTTCCATTGGATAAGTATTGTATTTATCCATAAAAAGTTCTGGTCTTGCCTGTCTGAACCTGTAGATGCTCTGTTTTACATCTCCAACCATAAAAATATTAGGGGTATCACTTCCCTTACCGGATACTGCATTTATTATTACCTCCTGTACAAGATTGCTGTCCTGATATTCATCAACTAAAATTTCATCATATTTTAATTGAAGCTCCTTGGCAGTACCCGACAACTTATATTCCGGCAGCAGTTTAAAAGTGTATTTCTGTTTTGTATCATATATCTCATTGTTTTCTACATATTCCGTAAGTATTTTGAGACAATAATGTTCAAGATCATTAAAATCCATACAGATTTTCTTCTTTTTTTTAAGGTAATAGTGTGCCTCAAACTTTTCCACAAGGCTGCAGAGGTATTCTATCAGCGGCAGTAGGGTCTTCAGATCATTTTTGATTTTTATTGAAGGTTTATTGACAATTTCTTTTTTCATTACTGTTATGCCTTTTTTTACCCGGTCTCTCAATGACTTTACATACTGTTTTGCTGTTTCATCCGCATATTTTTTGCAATTTGAAAGCCTGTCAAAATCAAATCCTTTCAATGCCTCGTAAAATCCATCCCAATCTGCTGTCTTCTGCAATATTAATTTTATATCTGACAGTTCCCGGGCAAAAGCAGGTAAATAAGGCTCCAACCCCGGGGTTTTTTTTGTTTTGCGGACTGCTCTTTCCATAATAACTTTAAAGCCTTCCAGTTCCTTTTTTAAAACTTCCTTAAGTACTTTTCCCCATATACTGTCTGCAAAATCTTCATCATCACTCAGTTTGAGATTTTCCGTCATTTGTTTTAACCACCATGACGGCCACGGATGGCTCTGTACAAAATTATAAAGATTCAACACAATATTCTTAAGCCCTCTGTCATCTCTCCCTCCACCGTAGCATTCAACAAGTTTTAAAAATATACCGTCCTGTCCGCTTATATCAAATTCTTCCTCAAAAAGCTCATCAAGTGCCTCAAGTTTCATAATCGAGGTTTCTGTCTGGTCGGCTATACGAAACCCCGGGTCCAGATCTATAATATGAAAATTATTCCTTATAACACTAAGACAAAAAGAATGGATTGTTGTTATGTTTGCCCTGTTTAGAAGCATCATCTGCTTCTGTAGCCTTTTAGAACCTGGATTCCTGTGAAGAGCGGAAGACAGTGCATTGCCTATTCGTTCTCTCATTTCTGAAGCTGCAGCATTTGTAAAAGTAACAACCAGCAGCCTGTCTATATCAACTGGATTACTTTCATCAGTAATTTTTCTTATAATCCTCTCAACAAGTACTGCTGTCTTGCCTGCACCTGCCGCTGCAGATACAAGTAAATTTGCTCCGCTTTCACTTATTGCTTCAAGCTGCTCATCCGTCCACTTCATTAAAGCCATGTCCTCCCCCTATTCAAATATTCTTCCATACCTCATCATCTGTATACTGCTTTACAACCCTGTAATTGTTATTCTCAAGCAGAGGGTCAAAACCGCATATTGACGAATATTTACAGTAACTGCAGGCAGTGTTTTGTTTTTTTCTGTATGGTTTTATTGATATGTCTCCATTCATTATTTTTTCTCCCATGTTTATAACACGGCCCCTTACAAATTCCATAAGTTTTTTGAACTGTTCCACAGAAGCTGCCGAAGATCTGCCAAGTTTACCATTTTTATTTATCCTTGCAGGTATTATAAGGGAATCCCCTTCAATTTCACTGTCCATATTCCTTACAATTACAGCATCCTCAAGTACAAGCCCTTTAGTCCTCAGGCTTCTCATTACTTCCCTCTTCACATTATCTTCAGACAATGATTCTTCCCCTTTAATCAAAGGGTCATAAATCCTGTAATACAATATCCCCGCAGGTACTAAATTTTTATTTTTTTCACTGTCTGAATTATTGTTATATATTACATTCAAATACATAACAAGCTGCAGTTCCAGGCCTGAAAATATGTCAGAAAGACTGAAATCCTTAAATCCCGACTTATAATCCAGTATCTTTATGTAATCCGCTTCTTGTGTTTTCATTATATCTAACCTGTCAATCCTCCCTGTCAGAAGAATTTCCATACCTGCAGGTGTTTGCAGTTTTATTGGAGGATATTTCCCTTCATCTCCAAACACGATTTCGTATCCCTGGGGTTCAAAATTGCTTTTCTTAATATGTACTGCCAGTATCCATATTGACTTTACCAGTATTTTTTTAATCCTTTCAAGTACGTAAAGATATCTTTTTGAACTCTTCAATATGGTTTTTGGCATATTTTCAACAAGTTCCCTAATAATTTCCGATACCTCCGGTTCAATAAAATCCTTTTCAATGTCCCTCCAGCTTATATTTTTTTCTACAAGCCTTCTAGAAAACATATCAATAGCCTTATGCATAATGCTTCCGATATCCGGTGGTGTAAAGCTAAATTCCTTTCTTTCTTCCGCTTTAAGCCCATACTGCAGAAAAAACGAAAATGGGCACGCTGAATAGGTTTCAAGTTTTGATACACTTGTATAGAGGCTGTCTCCATAAAGCTTTTTTATGCTGTTTTTATTTATCCTTTCGAAATTATTCCCGTATTTAAGAGCATCAATTATCATCATACAATTCTGTTTCCAGTCATCTTTTCCGTAAAACCATCTGTATGTATCCTTCCACAAGGGCAGCAAATCTCTGCCATCACAAAAACTCCTGAAAGATGATGTCATCTCTCCAAAGGTTGGAACAGGTACGGTAATTCTATCAACAGCCCCTTCCTTATTATTCAAACCTGTTATATCACTTTTCTCATCAACACCGGTGAATATTTTTTTTATCTCCGATATGATAACAGATGGCCTTAATGCCCTTCCTTCATGGTCTGCAACAGGATAACTGATCCTAAGGTATTCAGACGGTGTTGTAAGAGCCGTATATACAAGGTACTGTTCTTCAAATGCTCTTCTTCTTGTATCGGGAGCAAGTTCTATTCCATAATCCGTAAGTGTTTTACGGTCTGCATCGTTTAATATGCCCTCATCACCCGATAATGCCGGAAACACACCGTCATTTACGCCAAGTATATACAATGCCTTTACACCGTGGCTTTTTGAACGTTCAACACTGCCTGCAAGTACCTGGTCAAGCCCGGGAGGTATAATTCCAAGCGAATATTCCGTAAAACCTGTCTTTAGTATATTATGGAACCTCTCTGTTCCAATCCTCTCGTCCCCCATTATATCCACAATCCGGTCAAGTAGTTCTATTATGGAATTCCAAATGCTTCCGTATTCCCTGACAAGGGCAAGTTCTCCTTCGTTTTTGAATATATTTGTTTTCTTTTCAATTCTTTGTGGTAACCCTATTTTGCATAAAAACTCAAACAATGCCCTGCATTTGGTTTTTGCATTGTTTTTTCCTCCTATATTTTCATGCAGTAAAAGAAGCGGCTCCCGTACCCTGTCCCTTATTTTATTTACAATTGTCAGCAGCTGCTCTTCAAAACCATCTTTCTTATTCGTATTCTTAAAAATATCCGTTCTGTAATCCCATTTTTCTTCTCTTGTCCATCTGATGCCTTTTATTCCGCAGGCAAGTACATAGTTTTCCAGAATATCAACATCTTCTGCTTCCAAGTCCGTAAGCCCTGTCTTTAAATACCTGAAAACCGACCGGTATGACCAGTTCTCCAAAAAAATCTCAAGTGCTGACAATATCAGTACAACTATGGGATGGGATATAACCTGCTTTTTTTTATCCAGGAAATATGGTATCCCATACTGTTTAAAAACCACCTGTATAAGATTTTCATATGTCTCCGGAATGCGGCTTACAACTGCAATGTCCCTGTACCTTAGTCCGTTATCCCTGCAAAGCCTTACAATATCTCTTGCAGCTTCTTCCACCTCACTAAAAAGATTTGATGCTCTGAATATATGTAATTTTTCGGTTTGTTTTTCATATACTTTTCGGGGAAAATTAAAATAATTACTTTCGAGATGCTTCAGTTCTCCGGAAGAGTCAGGTATACTACCGGTCACAGCAGCACAGGTTTTAACTTCAATTCCTTTCTTTACTGCCATTTTCAACAGCTTGTTATAGGTAATATTGGAGGGTAAAAACACACCTGATTCATCAACCGTTTTCTCATTCTCAGGGCAATCCATACACAGTGTAACAGTCACCATACGGGATTTTACAAGAAGTTTTTCTATTATTTTATATTCCTGCGGCGTAAACCCTGAAAATTCATCAAACCATATTTGAGCATTTTCAAAATACCGGGATTTGTCCAGCCCTGCTACAAGTTCATTCAGGTCATCATCAAAATCCATGTGTTTTTTGTGAAGCCTGTCTTCAAATTCCCTGTAGATAAGTGCCATATCCTTAAGCTTATATTTCAGGACTTCTGCTCCATCCATGCTTTGAGCTGCTTTTTCAAAATCCTCAGGAATAACTCCATATCTTTTAAATTCGGATATCATATCGGATATGGTCTTCACAAATCCACCGGTTGATATCCCTCCCGAAAAAACGGAAAGTTTTTGCGCTATGTCTTCAATGATACTGCAAATAAGAATGGACTTGCCTGCAGGATCCATATGATGGCGTGTTATGCCTCCCACTTCGTTAAATACCCTGTAGGCCATTCTCCTGAAGCTTAAAACCTCCGCCCTTATTATCCCGCCTTTTCCGGTAGTCCTTATAAGATTTCTCTCCGCCTGGAATGAAAATTGCTCCGGCACCACGAGAACAAGAGAATGGTCCCATCCTGCCTTTAAATAACTGTTTATTTCCTCAAGGCACATCCTGCTCTTACCACTGTCCGCTCTTCCGCATATAATTCTGAGGCCCAAAAACATTATCCCCTTTATATTACTATAATCATCATTATTACAAAAATAATGGTAGCACATGTTTATACAAATTTCAATTGGTGTACTATATTCTATCTTACATGTCAAATCAAACTTGTGTACAGCAAAAAAACACAATAGAAATGAAAAAGTCTTATTTAATATGTCGTTACCATTCACAGCCCCCTCTTAGCTTGAAGAATATTTTCCTGAAATGAACGCTACAAGTTCAAGTGGCTGTAAGTTCAGCCTTACATGTCAAATCA
>CAZANH010000321.1:0-2123 GCA_964486515.1 uncultured Eubacteriales bacterium | reverse complement strand
TTTACGGGCCGCAGGAGATTTTGAGAGGAAGGGTTCGAGAAGTGTTATATAATTCGGGAAGCATTACCGGAGGCAACAAACACCCTAATAGATTTCTTTACTGGATTTATAACATGTTGTCGGCTACTCAAACAGGGAGGAGCAAAAATTGAAACTCCTATTGATCCTCAATGAAAACCCGGCAGGTGCGCATTCTGATGTCTACCATTCTTTAAACACATTAAAAGATCAGGGCTTCTTAGAAGATTTCCATATTTATCCTTTCTTGTCGCGGCTCGCAGATGGCCTGAAGGACAAAGAGGTCACTCAGGAAATTGTCAATATTGCGAAGGAATTTCTGCCATCAGCAGTTTTGTGGTCGCATACAGGCCGTCTAATTGTCAGCAAGGATGATATTTATAAAATAAGGAATTTGTCATCACATCCTTCAGTAGGTTATTGGGATGGAGATATCTACCACAAATTCTACAAGCCTTTACCTAAGCAAGTGCTTAATTTAATGAGAGGGTGTGATGTAGCCTTTTGGCCAGGACGCTTCGGAGAAATTAAAAGATTAAAAAACAAGACATGGGAAGATATTCGATATGTCCCCCTATCAACAGATGAGCGCTTTATGCATAGCAGTCGAAAGAAGGACATCAAATATGATGTTGTTATGGTTGGAAATTATATTACCAGTAAAATTTATTTTAAAACATTCCCTGGAAGTAGATACAGAAAAAAAATAGCTGATTATTTATATGAAAAATTAGGAGACAAGTTCGCGGCTTATGGTAACTGCTGGAAGACACCTTATGCAAAAGGGAGCATCCCTTTTGAAGAGCAGTATAAGGCTTGGCAATCTGGAAGGATAAGTGTTGGAATAAACAATCTTCATGCTGATTATTATTTTTCAAACAGGCTCCCTATATCATTATCAAGTAGTGTAATTATGGTGCATAACTATGAGCCTGGTATAGATAAGATTTTTAAGAGGATTAATTATAGTTACTTTTTTAGAAATAAGGAAGAACTGTGGGAAAAAATAAAGCTGCTCCTGTCTAAACCCCAAAAAGAATTGGATAAACAAGTCGAAGTGTATAGAAAATATGTAATAAATAATATTTCGATGTATAAGAATCTTTCATTTATGATCGATGTATTGGAGGATTATCATAAAAATAGAAAGTGTGGTATCCCTATTAGACAAAATCCATGGACTAAAGATTATGAACCCTGAAGTTAATATGAATTAATTATGGCCATATTTTTGAAAAACAATTCAGTATTCTTACATATACCAAAAACCGGCGGTAAATGGGTTATTTCAGTGTTAGAAGAATTTGATTTGATAAAATTCAATTTTAGCCATAATCATGCAGATATGGAGCGGACGGTTAACTTCCATAGGCATTTTCCTTGGCATTTTATGAGGCAGACTGTAAAGCATGGATGTTATCTTCCAAAAATTAGGAAAGCTTTTAAGTTTTGCTTTGTGCGCCATCCTTTAACATATTATGAATCGTATTATAAATACGCTTTGCAATTAGGATGGCCTGAAGGTAATAACCCTATGGGTAAAATGCCTGGAAACAATAGCTGGCACCCAAATTCTCCATTATTTATGCCTAAACCAAAGGGGTTTAATGATTTTATTAAAGGTGTAGTAAAAAGACACCCAGGCTACGTAACAGAACTTTATAGTAGTTATACTTCACCAAGCATTGACTTCATAGGAAAAACTGAAAATTTGGCTGATGATTTAATAAAGGTACTTACCATTATGGGAATCAATGTTCCTGAGGAAAAAGTACGAAGTTACCCAACACAGAATGTAAGTAAAACAGAGGAAGTAAATATTGTTTGGGATGCAGAACTAAAAAAAGAAGTCCTCAAGTTGGAATATGCAGCTTTAGTGCGCTATGGCTATATTTAACAATAAATATATCATTTGGGATTAAGTGATGAAAATAGGAATTGCAGGACCTATGAACCTTGAAATGCTCAGAGTTAACTTGCCTAAAAATATTCAGCTACCTACAGGCTATCCTTTCCCAATGACATCTATGCTCATCAATGCGTTATTGAAAAGAGGGCATAGCGTTGTTGCGCATACTACTTCAATAGGTATAGACGAACCGATA
>CAZANH010000320.1:0-8615 GCA_964486515.1 uncultured Eubacteriales bacterium | reverse complement strand
CTGGATGCCGCATTAGGAAAGGCTTATGAAATTGTGCGAAAAATCCACTTCAAGGATATGCACTACAGGAAAGACATAGGCAGGCAGTGATCAAACCGTTAAAATTAGTAAAAATATATTGGCATAAGTAATTATGTTTTGTAGGAGAGAATGGGGTTTTAGATGAATATTTTAAGCGAACCTATAAAAGATGTTTTTTTAGAATTGGCATCAAAATCTTCAGAATCAATAAAATTATGCACCCCCTTTGTAAAATATAGTGTTATTGATGAACTTTTAAAGAGAATAAAATGTTGTACGAAAATAAGTCTAATTACAAATATTAATTTGATGAATTTTTATAAGAAATCGTCTGATATTTCTGCAGTCAAAGCTATTCAGAAAAACGGTGGTGAAGTATATAATTATCAGAAATTACATGCGAAATATTATATATTTGATAAGAAATATACTATAATAACGTCTGCAAACTTAACACCTTCAGGTTTAAGCAGAAATTATGAATATGGAGTTTTAATAAAAAATGAAAAGCTGATAAATCAATCATATAATGATTATTGTAATATATGCAAGAATAGGTCTACAGGCAAACTTGACATTAAAAATACTATTCAGATTGAAAGCATATTGAGTAAAATACCTCCAGCAAGTAAATTAGAAATTCCAAAGTTGAAATTGGATTATACTGAATCTATAGACGAAATTTATGATAAGGGGCCGGATATTATTGTTGGTAATCTTACAGGATGGAAGAGAGCTGTTTTTTTACAATTAAATTTATTGAACAAGCAGGTTTTTACTACATCTGACTTCAATTTATTAATTCCTGAGTTGAAAAAACAATACCCGAGAAATAACAATATCGAAGCAAAAATAAGGCAGCAATTACAGTATTTAAGAGATTTAGGGCTTATAAAATTTGAAGGTAATGGGATATATAAAAAAATGTGGATAAATTAAATAGTATATTTTTTTGAACAGAGTTAAGTTTACTTTAAACATAACACCAGTTGCATGAAAACATTTAAAAGCTAGAAAAGATAAGGAAGGCAGTAGTTAAACTGCTGCCTATGTCTTTTCAACATACCTTTTAATTTTCTTAGTGGTTGTTTTTTCAAACTCATCCTTGTGAATCTTAAAACCCATAACCCTTTTATAAAGGGGCATGGCCCTGTTTACGAACCTTACTTCGGCGTTTATTATGTTGTATATGTCGTTTTCGGATATTTTATCTACATTGTGTTTTTCCTTGATAGCTTCTATATCAGGTACAATAAGGGCATTAACGATAGTTTCACCGGATGCTTTATCATCCGTGCCATATGCAATGGATTCCATGATAAATTCACTTTTGTTGAGGTATGCTTCAACCTCTTCGGGAAAAATGTTCTTACCGTTTTTAGTTACTATTACATTCTTTTTTCTGCCAGTGATGTAATAAAACCCTTCCCTGTCTACATGTCCCAGATCACCGGTATACAGCCATCCGTCCTTTAATATTTTTTCTGTTGCAAGTGTATTTTCAAAATATCCCAGCATTACATTATCTCCACGTGTAACTAACTCACCGATACCATTTGTGTCGGCATCCGCTATTTTGATTTCAACATCCGGAAGTGCAAGGCCTATTGACGCATCCTTAAGATAATTATCGCGATTACAGGTTACAATAGGTGAGCATTCAGTGAGGCCATAGCCCTGTATGACTTTAATCCCCATCTTGCGAAAGCCCTTTGATACGTCCGGATTTATGGCCGCAGCTCCTGAAACAACAAGCCTTATTCTTCCTCCTACGTTATCATGTATAGGTTTAAAAAGCTTTCTCCGTATATCGACCCCAAAAAGGCTGTATAAAACTCCCGATATGAACAAGGCAACCTTAAGCTTTGTCTTCATACCCTTTTTCTTGCCGGCCTGTTCCCATATCTTTTTATACATTCCTTCAATTATGAGGGGTACGGCCAAAAGTATGGATGGCTTTGTTTCCTTGAGGTTTTTCCCAATGTGTTTAAGCCCTTCGTTAAAAGCAATGCAGCAGCCATTGTAAATCATGGCGAGAAAGCCGCATGTACATTCATAGGTGTGATGCAGGGGCAGTATTGAAAGTACAGAATCCATATGGTCTATGTACATTACTCTTGATACTGCCATTATATTGGAGCATATGTTTTTGTGGGACAGCATTACGCCCTTTGCAAGGTCGGTGGTGCCGGAAGTAAAAAGAAGTATGCTCAGACCTTCGGGATCAGGTTCCAAATCCAGATAATCCCTGTTCCCGGATTCAAGGAGGTGCCTGCCTTTTTCAATGATATTTTTATAGGATAAAAATCCATCTTCGTCGTTATCAAGGTCCATATCAATATAATACTTTAATGATTTATGCTCTTTCCTGATTTTTTCCATTTCAGCGTGGTATTTACCTGAAAAAATTATTGCACCTGCTCCGGAACGTTTTAAAAGATTTGATTTTTCAGACGATGGGAGTTCCTTGTCAATAGGGACTATGACACCCGTCCCGTTTACGACTGAGAGGTACGTAACACACCATTCATACCTGTTTTCTCCCATAACCGCTATGTAACCGTTTTTAAGTCCCATATCGAACAGGGCTGTTCCCAGAGCATCAACATCATTCTTGAATTCTGAGTATTTTATTCCTTTGTAATTATCATCACTTATTTTTACAAGAAAGGCATTTTCATTTGCATACAATTCCGTGCTTTGACTCAGCATGTCCTTAAGACTGCTGATTTTTCTTACACTGTACTCATCCAGTTTTTTCACAGTATTTCCCCCCATAAAAATTATAATCTGTTACAAATATATTATACCATACTTCTTATTTTACAACTATATTTGTTAGTTTGTCAGGCACGCCTATTACCTTTAAGACCTGCCTGTCCCCAATAAGGCTTAAAACCCTTGTATCTGCCACTACCATCTCCTCGAGTTTTCCTTTTGAAAGGCCGGAGGGTACAACCATCCTTTCCCTCACCCTGCCGTTAATCTGGATTGCTATCTCAATTCTGTCTTCAATTGTCTTCTCTTCATCCCAGGAAGGCCAGCCACGATCGGTTACGCGGCCGTCAAATCTGCAAATCTCCCATAATTCTTCTGTTATATGGGGAGAAACAGGATTTAAAAGTATAAGAAAGTCCGCAAATTCTGCGATTCTTACCTCTCCCCTTGCATAAAATTCATTTACAAGAGCCATCATACTTGCTATTGCGGTATTGTATTTCAGTGTCTCAAAATCATTGCTCACTTTTTTAATGGTCCTGTTCATTATTATTTCAAGGCCGTTTGAATAAGTATTCCCTTCAACAACCATATCCGCAAGTTTCCATACTCGTTCCAGAAATCTTCTGCAGCCCTTTATGCCGTTATATGACCAGGGAACTGCCTTTTCAAAATCGCCTATGAACATTTCATACATTCTTAAGGTATCGGCGCCGAATTCCTCAACCATATCATCAGGATTTACTACGTTGCCCCTTGATTTTGACATTTTCTCATTGTTTTCACCAAGTATCATCCCATGTGATGTCCTTTTTGCATACGGTTCAGGTGTTGGAACGATACCACAGTCATAGAGGAACTTATGCCAGAACCTTGAGTAGAGGAGATGAAGCGTCGTGTGCTCCATACCGCCATTGTACCAGTCGACGGGGAGCCAGTAATTGAGATCTTCACTGCTTGCAAAAACATCTTTGTTGTGGGGGTCGAGATACCTTAAAAAATACCATGAAGATCCTGCCCACTGTGGCATGGTATCCGTTTCCCGTTTTGCTGGGCCGCCGCATTTCGGGCATGTGGTTTTTACCCAATCATCCATTTTTGAGAGAGGGGATTCACCTGTGTCTGATGGCTCATAACTTTCAACTTCAGGAAGTTTGAGAGGTAGTTCTTCATATGGTATGGCAACCCATCCGCATTTTTCACAATAAACAAGCGGTATGGGTTCCCCCCAGTATCTCTGCCTTGAAAACACCCAGTCCCGCAGTTTGTAGTTTACTTTTCTGTTTCCCAATCCTTTGTCTTCAAGCCATTTTATTATTTTGTTTATGGCTTCTTTTACTTCAAGACCGTTTAGAAAATCTGAATTTACCAATATACCGGTTTCAATGTCAATATAAGGTTCCTTATCTATATCCCCGCCTGCTACGACTTCAATAATGGGAAGGCCGAATTTTCTTGCAAACTCCCAGTCCCTTGTATCATGACCCGGTACTGCCATTATAGCTCCTGTACCGTAAGACATAAGGACATAATCGGAAACCCATATCGGAATCTCCATATCATTTACAGGATTAACAGCCGTTAAGCCTTTTATTTCAATACCGGTTTTTTCTTTTGAAAGCTCGGTTCTTTCAAAATCGGAACGCTTTGATGCATACTCCCTGTAAGCTATAACTTCGTCAATATTTTGTATCCTGCCATTAAAACTGTCAATAAGATGGTGTTCTGGTGAAATAACCATATAGGTCGCTCCAAAAAGTGTGTCGGGACGGGTGGTATAGACCCTCAATATTTTATCTGTATCCTTTACCCGGAAATCAACTTCTACACCCACCGAACGCCCTATCCAGTTTTTCTGCTGGATTTTTACCCTTTCTATGTAATCAACAAGATCCAGATCCTTTATGAGTTTTTCCGCATAATCTGTAATTTTAAGCATCCACTGGCTTTTTACCTTGCGTACGACTTCACCGCCGCAGCGCTCACATACACCGTTGACGACCTCTTCATTTGCGAGGCCTATTTTACAGCTGGTACACCAGTTTATAGGTATTTCAGCCTTATATGCAAGCCCCTTTTCGAAAAGCTTTAAAAATATCCATTGAGTCCATTTGTAATATTCAGGGTCTGTTGTGTTTATTTCCCTGGACCAGTCAAATGAGAATCCAAGGTGTTTAAGCTGGGACTTAAATCTTTTTACATTGTTTTTTGTAACCTCCCTTGGATGTATCCTGTTCTTTATTGCGTAGTTTTCGGTGGGAAGGCCGAATGCATCCCAGCCAATGGGATATAGTACATTATATCCCTCAAACCTTCTTTTCCTTGCTACAATATCAAGGGCGGTATACGGGCGTGGATGCCCTACGTGAAGTCCCTGGCCAGAAGGATATGGGAACTCAATAAGAGGGTAAAATTTAGGTTTTGATTTGTCCTCAGAAGCACGAAAAGCACCTTCGCTCTCCCATATGTCCTGCCACTTTTTTTCAACCTTTATATGGTTATACCGTATCATATTCTAAAAATACACATCCTTTTTATTTATTTTTTTTAATTACATCATATGACCAGAGCCTTTCAAGGTTGTAAAACTCTCTGTCCTCCTCGTGGAATATATGGACAACTACATCCTTGTAATCCATAAGTATCCATCTTGCCGAATTATAACCTTCTTTTCGGGCTTTTTCAAATCCTGCTTCATCAAGTTTATCCTGCAGTTCATCGGAAAGTGATTTTATATGTGTCGTGGAGGTACCACTGCATATGACAAAATAATCTGCCAGCACCGACATGTTTGATATGTTTATTACATCAATATCCTTTGCCTTTTTGTTCTCAAGTGTTTCAACAATCTTTGAAAGCATTGCCTTAATATTATTCTTCAAAGAATCATCCTTTCAAATTTATGATTTTAATATATAAATTATGGTAAAACACATTTGACGAAAACCTGATGCTGTTTTTGCTTTCGGTTTCTATGTTTCATTTAATTTAGCAATAAGGTAGTTCCTTGCTTTTATGGTGTTGGGATGGATTAATTTCCCCTTTTTTAATACGTTTTTTATGGTCATGTCAAGTGAGTTAATAATAGCGGTATCAATGTCTCTGAAAGTTAACCTGCGAAGCCTGTTTACACCTGGAAATCTTCTTCCCGGTTCTATAAGGTCTGCAATATAGATAATCTTTTCAAGCATATTCATGTTTTCACTTCCTGTTGTGTGAAATTCTATTGCGCTTAAAATATCTTCGTCCTCAATACCGTAATCCCTGTTTGCAATTTTCTTTCCTAAAAAGCCATGAAGGAGTTCCGGTTGTATACGCGTAACAAAATCCGTTTCAATTCCAAACTCCTTACACATATTAAAAAGCTGCTCACCCCTGATGTCCTTTGCACAGTCATGTAGAATACCCGCAAGTGAAGCTTTTTCTATATCTTCATTATATCTTTTTGCAAGTTCAATGCTGGTATTCATTACATTTACAGAATGAACAAATCTTTTTTTATTCAGGTGTTTTTTAAGTTTTTCAAGTATTTCATCTGTATTCATCATTTCTTACTTTCTTTCTATCCCCTTTTTATTTTATTTAAGTATAATCCTTTTTTGTATATGTAATTTTCAACAGTTTCCGGAACGAGATACCTGATAGACACTCCTCTGGCAACCCTGTCCCTTATGATTGTCGATGAAATTCCTATGAGAGGTGCCTCCACTTCATGTATATATACTCCATATTCTGATTTGAGCAGTTCAATATCCATTAAAAAGTCAGAAGCGGGATAGCCCGGCCTTAAAACTGCTACAAAGTGACAGAGCATAAATACCATTTCATAATCCTTCCATGTAGTGAGTTCTCGTACAACATCAGCTCCCGTTATAAAATAAAATTCCGTATCATCTCCGTATGTTTTTTTTAGTTCTTTGAGTGTATCTATAGTATATGTATGTCCCATTCTATCAGTCTCAATGCGTGAAGCATTGAAAAAAGGGTTTGATGATACAGCGTGCCTCACCATTTCAAATCTTGATACGGCATCGGTTACATTTATATTTACCTTATGTGGCGGATTACCTGAAGGTATGAACAGTACACTGTCTAGCCTGAGCTTTTCCCTGATTTCCTCAGCAATTATCAAGTGCCCGTAATGTATGGGGTCAAATGTCCCTCCCGATATTCCAAGTCTTGTAATCTTCTTTTGCATATAATACCCTCATTAATTTTATGAAGGTATTATAACACACGGCGGCCGGCGGCCGCAACTAAAGTATTAAGAAGTAAGAAGTCGGAATTCAAAATACTGTGAAAAGGGCATTACAACTGAATTATAAGTATGTTTACATTAACGTTTTAAGCCTTATTTAAAAATGAAGTTAACATATTTGGCTAATTTGAATATATTATATAGTAATATGTATTAATTTATTTTGATATGTACAGGAGTGAGGATTTTGAATATTCATGTTGTAAGGCAGGGAGACAGCTTATGGAACCTTTCAAACATATATGGGGTGAGTATTGACAGAATTGTGGAAGTAAACGGGCTTTCCGACATACCATATCTGATTGTGGGAAGTTCCCTGGTCATCCCGTCGACCGAAAGGGCATACCGTGTACAGCCGGGGGATTCGCTTTGGCTGATTTCAAACAGGTTTAACGTACCGGTTGAAAGGATTGCAGGATTGAATGGTATTGTAAACCCTGAAATTATTTATCCGGGTATGGTATTGAGAATACCTGAATTATCAAAAAACTACGGTTTCATTGAAGTCAACGGTTATATAGAGCCCTCTGTCAGTGAAAGGGAAACAGCTATTATTAATGAAACAGGTGAATACCTGACATTTGTAAGCCCATTCAGTTATCAGGTCAACGAGGACGGGAGCCTTACTTCATTAAATGATGCAAACATCCTCAATGTATCAAGACAGTATGATATAGCTCCCCTTATGGTTATAACGAACTTCAGGGCGGGGAACTTTGATGCCGGACTTGTGGACACTATTTTAAAAAGCGAAACAATACAGCAAAATTTAATCGAAAACATCATAGGAATCATGAGACAAAAAGGATATTACGGATTAAACATAGATTTCGAAAGAATTCCACCTGAGGATAGGCAGTTATATAACAGCTTTTTGAGACGTGTTGTCAATGAACTACGACCCCTTAACTATCCTGTGTCAACAGCACTTGCGCCAAAGCCGGAAGACTACCAGACAGGGGCATGGCATGGCGCACACGACTATAAGGCGCATGGAGAAATCGTAGACTTCGTGGTTATCATGACCTATGAATGGGGATGGTCGGGGGGACCGCCTTTTGCCGTGGCACCCCTTAATCTTGTAAGAGATGTTATTGAATATGCAGTATCTGTTATACCACCGGAAAAAATATTGATGGGTATGCCGTTGTACGGATACGATTGGCCGCTCCCCTATATGCCCGGAGGGGGATGGGCAAGGCGGGTAAGCCCTGCGAGGGCAATACAGCTTGCAGCACAATACGGAGCAATAATACAATATGATCCGATTTCGGAATCACCCTTTTTTAATTACCGTGACACACAGGGCATAGATCATGTGGTATGGTTTGAGGATGTAAGGAGTGTAAAGGCAAAATTGCTTCTAGTAAACAGATATGGGCTAAGGGGTGTAAGCTATTGGGTACTGGGCCTTCCATTCCCCCAGAACTGGTATATCCTGAATGATATGTTCAATATAGTAAAGGTGGTATAGACATTAAATTTAATATCTGTTGATTTTGCGATTTTTATTATACCTTCTTGAAATCATAAATAATAAAATTATGAGCGCCGATATTTTAATTATTTTAAAAAACACAGTCCTTGGCGGGTTTGATTCTTCATTCATATCAACCGA
>CAZANH010000319.1:0-1561 GCA_964486515.1 uncultured Eubacteriales bacterium | reverse complement strand
TAGAAATTATGAGTTGAATTGATATTTATGAATGGGCAGGAGAAATTAGATGGGTGGTTTAAAGAATACAATAAATGCTGAGTGGAAGAAGGTTATGAAATATATTATAATTATATTTGAGCAGTGTTGTTGGAAAGATAAAGAAATAAAATATGGTTTGTGGTATAATATCATTGTGTGAATATTTTTGTGAAAGGTGATGTAAAATGACAGACAGAGATTTATTGGAAAGAGTAGCTAACCAGGTTGAAAATCTTACACATGATGTAGGAAATCTTAAACAAGATATGGGAAATCTTACACAAAATGTCGGAATTCTTACGCATGATATGGGGAATCTTAAACATGATGTAGGAGAATTAAAAGAAAAGGTTAATAAAATAGACAATGCTGTTATACGTATTGAAAATGTACATGGCGAAAAACTGTCGGCTCTTTTTGACGGTTACAAACAAAATGCAGAACGCCTTGACCGGATTGAAAAAGAAGTTACAAAACACGATGAGTTTTTGTTAAAAAAGATAAAATAGTGAAGAGAATTGAATATGTGTAACAAGACGTGCCAGCCAGTCAGGATCTTTAATCAATTTTTTTGGCATAAGTCTTCTTGTTTCTGAAATACAGGAGTATATCCGTTGATACCATTATAAAATTCAATATATATAAAACTATTACAACATCAGGGCTGTATAGAATCTTGTGTAGTATCCCACTGCCGTAGCCTACCAGTACAATGAACAAAAAATACAGGCTTTTACCTGAATTGGATCCGGATTTCCATGATTTATAGATTGACGTAGGCCATGCGGCACCAAAACATAGCAGCATCAGAATTTCAAATACACTCATTATTGGAATCTACCTCTCTATTCTTTATTATTTGCCTTTATCCCAGCACTTCCCCGTCATATACTTCTCTGCCTCCGTCCCCTGCCCTGCTCACATAAAATGAGGCGGTCAAACCTGTCCTTTTTGTATAATTATTTCCAACCTCATCAATAAATTCATCAATTGCCTCACTCCTGACAATACTCACTGTGCAACCTCCAAAACCCGCACCGGTCATCCTTGAACCTGCAACCCCTTTTATTTTTACCGCCTCTTCCGCAAGTACATCAAGCTCATTCCCCGTAACTTCATAATTATATTTCAACGATTCATGCGAATCACACATCAATTTTCCAAATAAAGCAATATCATCTTTTTCAAGAGCTTTTACAGAATCTGTTACGCGTGTGTTCTCCGAGACAACGTGCAGCAGCCTTCTGTATATTGTTTCATCTTTGAACATATTTTTTCTGCCTGTCAAATCACTTAAACTCAGATCACCCAGACAGTTTATCCCAGATAAAGAGTTCTTCAGCATCTCAAGCCCACTCTCACACTCTCTTCTTCTCTCATTATACTTTGAGTCTGCAAGGCTTCTTTTTTTATTGGTGTTTGTTATTACTATTTCATACCCTTTAAGTCTCAAAGGTACCAGTTTATATTCAAGATTCCTGCAATTTAAAAATATTGCATGGTTTGCTTTCCCCATCGCTGAGGCAAACTGATCCATAAT